>NZ_JBXAHO010000053.1:0-32559 GCF_058795195.1 Pseudomonas sp. GW823-FHT06B06
CACCGAGTGGTGGGGCACAGCCTTTTGCTTCCTTTTTGGCGTTTGAAAAAGGGAGTCGCTGTAAAAGCGAAACCATAGGTGGCCGTTACCGCAGCAATGGATATGCACTCCGACAATAAATCTCAAATAGCTTGCTGTAACGCCCCGCATCAACGTTGCGTACGGCTCAATTAACGCGTCGTCAGTGGAACGCGGAGCGTCCCTGGCGGCATTCCTTTGCTGCGCGTGCGAACGATCAATCGCCAGCAGGCTGGCTCCCCCAAAGAGGGATTGCGTCGCGGCCTTTCTACCCCATTTTGACGATGTGCCCACGCAACTCCCTGCGTACAACTGCAGCGTATTGATTTCTTCGGAGGTAGACGCTGTGAAACAAGCCCCCCCTTATGTTCCCGGTCATCAATTGCTGGTCGGCAAGTCGGTGCTGATCACCGCTGCCGCGGGTGCCGGTATCGGTTATTCGGCGGCCCGGCGCAGTGCCGAGGAAGGTTGTCGGGCGTTGATGATTTCCGATGTGCATCCGCGGCGCCTGGAGGAAGCGGTGGAGCGGCTCAAGGCTGAGACTGGCCTGCAGGCGATTTATGGCCAGTTGTGCAATGTCACCGTCGAAGACGAAGTCCAGGCCCTGGTGACGGCGGCCGAAGAGGCGCTGGGCGGGGTCGATGTGCTGATCAACAACGCGGGCCTGGGTGGTCAGAAACGCGTGGTGGAGATGAGCGACGAAGAATGGCTTCGGGTGCTGGACGTGACCTTGACCGGCACCTTCCGCATGACCCGGGCGATGTTGCCGCACATGCAACGCCGTGGCGCCGGGGCCATCGTCAACAACGCCTCGGTGCTCGGCTGGCGGGCACAGAAGGAACAGGCCCATTACGCCGCTGCCAAGGCCGGAGTAATGGCCCTGACTCGCTGCAGCGCCCTGGAAGCTGCCGAGTTCGGCGTACGCATCAACGCGGTTTCACCGTCGATTGCCTTGCACGATTTTCTCAAGAAAGCCTCCAGCGAAGAGTTGCTCGCCAGCCTGGCGGGGCGCGAGGCGTTCGGTCGCGCTGCCGAAGTCTGGGAAGTGGCCAACGTGATGATGTTCCTGGCCAGCGACTATGCCTCCTACATGGTGGGCGAAGTGTTGTCCGTCAGTTCACAACAAGCTTGAGGATGGGCGCATGAGTCACGTTTTCAGCAGTGCCCAGGCGTTGCTTGCGGCCGAGGGCCTGGACCTGGGCCACACCGAATGGCTGACCATCAGCCAGCAGCGCATCGATCTGTTCGCCGAAGCCACCAGCGATCACCAGTGGATTCACGTCGACCCGGTGCGCGCCGCCAGTGGCCCGTTTGGTGCCTGCATTGCCCACGGCTACCTGACCCAATCGCTGGCGAACCTGTTCATGCCGCAGTTGCTGATCATTGAAAACATGGCGATGGGGGTCAACTACGGCAGCGACCGGGTGCGCTTCCCGGCGCCGGTCAAGGTCGACTCGCGGGTGCGGGGAAGCGGCCAGATCATCCGCGCCGAACCACTGGGCGATGCCGTGCAACTGACGGTGCGCATCACCGTTGAAGTCGAAGGCCAGGCCCGTCCCGGCTGCGTGATCGACACCATCAGCCGCTACACCTTCAACCCCATTTGCGAGTGAGTACCCATGGACCTGAATGAAGTCGTCATCGTCGCCACCGCCCGTACCGCGCTGGCCAAGTCGTTTCGCGGATCGTTCAACGATACCGAGGCCCCGGTGCTGGGCGGTCATGTGGTGCGCGCGGTGGTCGAACGCGCCGGCATCGAGCCTGCCGATGTAGAGGATGTGATCATGGGCGCGTCGGTGCAGCAAGGCACCCAGGGCTTCAACATCGGTCGGCTCTGCGCCTACACCGGCGGTTTGCCGGACAGCGTGCCGGGCATGGCCGTGGACCGCATGTGCGCCTCAGGCCTGATGAGCATCGGCATGGCCGCCAAGGGCATCATGACCGGCGAGATGAGCATCGCCATCGGCGGCGGCGTGGAGTCCCTGTCGCTGACCCAGACCAAACACAAGAACGCCTATCGCGCCCGATCCGAAGCGGTGCTGCAGGTGATGCCCAGCGCCTATATCCCGATGATCGAGACCGCTGAGATCGTGTCGCGCCGCTATGGCATCAGCCGCGCCGCCCAGGATGAGTATTCGCTGCAGAGCCAGCTGCGCACCGCCGCCGCGCAGCGAGACGGCTTGTTCGACGATGAGATCGTCGGCCTGAGCGTGGATAAATTACTGTTCGCCGATGGCCAGCCCAATGGCCATGAACGCGTGCAGGTGGTCAAGGACGAGTGCAACCGTCCCAATACGCGCCTGGAAGACCTGGCGGCATTGAAACCGGTGTGGAAGGACGGCAGCTGGATCGAGCAGGGCGAGTTCGTCACGGCCGGCAACGCCTCGCAATTCTCCGACGGTGCCGCCGCCAGCCTGCTGATGAGCCGGGCCGAAGCCAAGCGCCGCGGGTTGACGCCACTGGGCATCTACCGCGGCATTGCCGTGGGTGGTTGTGCGCCGGAGGAAATGGGCATCGGCCCGGTGATCGCCATTCCCAAGCTGCTCAAGCGCTTTGGCCTGAGCGTGAAGGACATCGGCCTGTGGGAGATCAACGAGGCTTTTGCCAGCCAGGTGCTGCATTGCCGCGATGCGCTGCAGATCCCGGCAGAGCGCCTGAACGTCAACGGCGGGGCGATTGCCATTGGTCACCCATTTGGCATGTCCGGCGCGCGGATGGTCGGCCACGCGCTGCTCGAAGGACGGCGGCGCGGTGTACGTTATGTAGTGGTTGCCATGTGCATCGGTGGTGGCATGGGCGCCGCCGGCCTGTTCGAGCTGCCATGAGGCCAGCGGGACACCGACGTTCTGTCGATTAAATCCATGGGGGCCCGCCAGTCGGGTCCTCTGCTGGGGAATGGTTATGCAAAGTTGTGTGCCCAATGCACAGGTCCTGGCGCAAATGGGCCTTGACTTGGCCGAGTACGAACGGATTATTGGCAACATCTACGATTCGGCGATGGACACCCGCTGCCTGAACGATTCTTTGCGCGAGCTGAGAACCTTGTTCAAGGCCAATTTCGTGACCTTGATTTTGCGGGTCCAGGATGAGCCGCTGTTGTCGCCCATGGTGGTGGCGGGCGATGTCGAACTCGGGGAGGGCGGTATCAACCATTATGCCTACTACGCCAAATCCACCCTGTTCGACGGCCTGCCCACCGATACGGTGTTCACCGTCGATGAACTGATGAGCGATGCCGAATGGTCCAGTTCGGCGTTCTACCTGCTGTTTTGCCAACCCCACGATTGCTACCACATGCTCGGTGCCGATATCCGCATGCCGGATGGCGGCACGGTGCGCTTGCGGATCAATCGACCCCAGGGGCACCCGGCTTTCAGCGCCCTTGAACGGGCCCTGTGCGCGATGTTGTTGCCGCATTTGCGCCGGGCCCTGCACATGCATTCGCTGCTCGATCGCAGTGAGTCGCTGGGCAGCCTGTATTCGCAGACGATCAGCCGCCTGGCGGTGGCGACTTTCGTGCTCGATGAAACCGGCAGTGTGCTGCAACTCAATCCCGTGGCCCGGGAGATTCTCGACAGCCAGGACGGCCTCAAGGTGGTGGGCGGGCGGCTGGAAGCGACTTACCCCAGTGATAATCGCGAGTTGGCGCGCCTGGTGCGCAATGCTTTCCAGCGCGCCAAACAGGGCGTGGGCAAGGGCGTGCAGGTGGCGGAGGCGACGTCGATATCCCGCCCCTCGGGTCAGGTCAGCCTGGGGGTGGTGGTGGAGTTGATCCCGTCCCAGGAACTGCTCGAAGGCAACGGCAAGCCCACGGTGGTGGTGTATGTGCGCGATGCGGTAAGCAAGTCGCTGGTGAGCACGGTGCTGACTTCGCAACTGTACAACCTGACCCCGGCGGAAACCACGCTAGCCCTGGAACTGGCCAACGGCCTGTCGCTGGAAGAGGCCTCGGAAATCCTCAATATCCGCCGCAACACCGCCCGCGCCCACCTGCGTTCGATCTTCTCCAAGACCGGCGTGCGGCGCCAGACCGAACTGGTGCGGATCATGCTCAACAGCGTGGTGGCCCTGGGGGCACCGCAGCCGGTGGTGAACCCGGCCAGTGCCAAAACGCGTTAGTCCGTGCGGACGATGCTGCCGGGTTCCTCGCCTGTCGATACTGGGCAACCGTTGCGAACGTGAATAAGGAGAATAAAAATGAACGGCAGTAATCAGTCCCCAAGCTGGGCCTTGGCGTTGTTGTTGGGATGCTGTGCCATCGGCACGGTGCATGCCGCGCCAGAGGACGTCGAGCGCCTGGGCAAGGACTTGACGTGCCTGGGCGCGGAAAAGGCCGGTAATGCCGACGGCAGCATTCCGCCGTTCAGCGGCAAGTGGCTGGGTGTTCCACCCCACGTTGATTTCAAGGGCACCGGCAACCACCCGGTGGACCCGTACCCGGACGACAAGCCGCTGTTCGTGGTGACCGCGCAGAACATCGGCCAATACAATGACTACTTGTCCGATGGGCAGAAAGCCCTGTTCAAACTGTACCCGGCCACCTACAAAATACCGGTTTACCCCACGCGCCGGGATTTTCGCTTCAACGACGCGGTCTGCCAGGCCACCAAAGAGAATGCCAAGGTGGCGCGGCTGGTCGATGATGGCGAAGGGGTGGTCGGCAAGACCGGCGGCACCGCTTTCCCGGTGCCGCGTAGCGGCCTGGAACTGTTGAAGAATGCCTCGACCTTTACCTTGCGGGCCTGGACCGAGGAGTACATCTCCGACAACGCCTACGTGCTCAAGGACGGCAACATCAACTGGGGCCGCGTGCATTCGCGCAACCTGGCGCCAGGGCTCGAACCGGACAAGATTGGGGATACCACTGGCAACTCGTCGTTTTATCTCAATGAAACCCTGCTGCCGCAACGGGACAAGGGTGAGATCAACACCGGCACCGAATTCTGGAACGACAAGACTGAACCGCGCCAGTCCTGGCGCTACGATCCGGGTACCCGCCGCGTGCGTCAGTCGCCGGGGTATGGCTTCGACATGTCGTTCCCAGGCAGCGGTGGTTCCATCACCGTCGACGAGGTACGCCTGTTCAACGGTTCGGGGCAACGTTATGACTGGAAGATCGTCGGCAAGCGCGAGATGTTCATTCCCTACAATACCTACCGCCTGCATGCCGCCAACTTCAAGTACGCCGACTTGCTGACCCCTGGTCACATCAACCCGGATGCCATGCGTTTTGAGCGCCATCGGGTCTGGGAACTGGAAGGCACGCTCAAGCCGGGCTTCCGCCATCTGTATGGCAAACGCAAGCTGTACATCGACGAAGACACCTGGTTCCCGATGCTCGCCGACAACTACGACAACCGTGGCGAGCTGTGGCGCACTTCGATGGTCAACTATTTCTACGCCTACGAAAGCCAGCGGCCGCAAGCGGGCGTGGGCCTGTACTACGACCTCAATGCCGGCAGCTACCTGGCATTCAACCTGATCAACGAACAGCGCAACGGCTACCTGTTGAACAAAACCGGTTTCAGCCCCCGGGACTTCGGCCCGGAGGCCGCTCGCCGCTTCGGCCAGTAACCACCCGGCGTGGCGCCCGTGGAGACAGGGGCGCCCATTGAGAGTGGCTCGCGTTTGATCTAGTCCAACTGAAGGATGTTCTCCCGGCAAGGCTGCTCAATGATGCTCGCCATGGGATCACCCTGATTTTCTTGGGGGCATAGCCTGCCCCGAAGTCTGTAATCGAGGAACAATAACAATGACGAAACTCGCTGAACTCAACATCGAGAACGCCCAGCGTACCCACCGTTACGCGCGCGGCTGGCACTGCCTGGGCAATGCCGCCGACTACCGTGATGGCAAGCCCCACACCCTGGAAATCTTCGGCACCCGCCTGGTGGCCTTTGCCGACAGCCAGGGCACCATCAGCATCCTGGATGCCTATTGCCCGCACATGGGCGCCGACCTGTCCCAGGGCACCGTCGAGAACGACAGGCTGGTTTGCCCGTTCCACCACTGGAAGTACGACACCGGTGGTAAATGCGTGGAGATCCCTTACTGCAAGCGCATTCCACCCAAGGCCAAGACCCGCAGTTGGTTGAGCTGCGAGGAAAACAACCTGCTGTTCGTCTGGAACAACCCCGAAGGCCGTGCGCCGAAAGACGGCGTGGTCATTCCGCACCTGCCCGAAATGGACGATCCGGACTGGATTCATGACTGGAACATCGACACCATGCACATCGAAACCAACCCACGGGAGTTGGTCGATAACCTGGTGGATGCCCAGCACTTCGGGCCGGTGCACGGTACGCCGACCAAGTACTTCGCCAACGTCTTCGAAGGGCACATCGGCCATCAGATTTTCCATGGCGACTCCGAGCGCCTGGGCGGCGACCTGATCGCGCCATCGGCCTACTACGGCCCGGCGACCCACTTCACCCATATCAGCTCGATGTTCGGCGATGTGCGCATCCACGCCATCCTGCTTAACAGCCACGTGCCGGTGACGCCAAACAGCTTCGACCTGCGCTTTGGTTGCATGGTCAAGAGGGTGCCGGGCTGGACCGAAGAGCAGAACCAGGAAGTGGCCAGGGCCTATGTCCAGGGCAACCGCGATTCGTTCTATCAGGACGTGGTGATCTGGAAGCACAAGATCCGCATCGACAAGCCAGTGCTGGCCGAAACCGACGGCCCGGTCTATCAGTTGCGCGAGTGGTACGAGCAGTTCTTCACCGACGAGGACGACGTGCCCGCGTTCATGGCCGAGCGTCGCGAGTTCATCACGGTGGACGAGCGCTGACAGAGCACCAGGGCGCCTTGCCGAGAACCCCATCCGTCGCGGAAAGGCGCCGTTCCCAGGGCACTGCTAACGCAGTTTCGATTCAAAGGTCATGAGAGCACAGACAATGAAAATAAAAAGTCTTCTCGCCTACTACATCCCTTTTTTGGTCCTGTTTTTCCTGGTGTTTACCGTACTGTTTTCCGTGCCGCCGGAACCGGCCAGTGTCAAGGCCTGCAAGCGCTACGCGAGCTGTGTGGCCATGAGTTCGAGCGCCCCGAACTGGATCAATTTTCGCTAGGGGAACTGATCGAGGCGTCAGCTTCGGCAGCCAGTTTCAATCGGTCGGCCTTGCTGATGTATTTAGGCTTTTTCGGCGCCAGTTTGGCGCTGGCCTTTTTGGCCTTTTCCTTGAACAACTGCTTCAGCTTTTTCTGACGGTTCATGTTTTTCCACCTGGCTTGTAAGTACTTGAATGATATCAGCGTCGCCCTTGCCTTGCCCTCGTTCTTCGCCTGTAGGAGCAAGGCTTGCCCGCGAACCAGGCGCTGTGGTGTATCAGTAATACCGCGTTATCGTGCTTTGCCGCCCGCTGGCTCCTACAGGCCACAGTGGCTATTGCAAATCACCCTGCGCACACATGACAATGCGAGTCATTATCACTCGCGAATTATTCCATCGTCATGTCCGCCAACGATTTATCCCTGCGCAACGCTGTCAATGACCTGTATTGCGACCATCACGGTTGGCTCAAGGGCTGGCTGCGCAAGCGTCTGGGCAATGCTTTCGATGCGGCGGACCTGGCGCAGGACACGTTCGTTCGGGTCATCAAGGCGCGAAACGCGCTGGAGATTCGCGAGCCACGGCCCTACCTGTCGATGATCGCCAAGGGCTTGCTGATCGATCTGTTTCGCCGCCGTTCGCTGGAACAGTCCTACCTGGAAGCCTTGGCCGCAATGCCCGAATGGCAGCAACCTTCATTGGAGGAACAGGCGATCCTGTTGCAAGCCCTGATGGAAATCGACCGCCTGCTTCAAGGATTGGGGACCAAGGTCAAGCAGGCGTTCATCCTGTCGCAGTTCGACGGGCTGACCTACCCGCAGATCGCCGAGCGCTTGAACATCAGCACGCGCACAGTCAACAACTACATGGCCAAGGCCATGGAGCATTGCTGTTTGATGCAGATTCGGCTGCAACTGGCGTGAGCCTTTCGCCCGCTGAGTTGAAGGCGATTGGCGCCGCTGCCCGGTGGTATGCCCGACTTCGGTCGGATATCGCCACCGATGCGGATCTGGCAGCCTGGAAAGACTGGCTGGCTTGCGACCCTGACCATCGCCAAGCCTGGCAGCGAATGCTCGACGTGGGCGAGCAGATGGCCAGTGTGCCGGGCTCATTGGCTGCGCCAGCCTTGCGTGGCGCTGATCGATCCCGGCGCCAGGTATTGCGCAGTGTGCTGGTGCTCGTGTCAGCCGGTTCGCTGGGCGGGCTGGGCTGGTACAGCGAGACCTCGCGCAACCTGTTTGCCGATTTTCGCACCGCAGTGGGTGAGCGCCGTGAGTTTCGTTTGGCCGATGGCAGCGCGTTGCTACTTAACACCGATACGTCGGTCAACCTTCGCTTCGACGGTCGTCACCGTGTACTCGACCTGTTGCGGGGCGAGATACGAGTGACAACCGCGGTCGATCCCTTGCAGCGGCCGTTCAAGGTGCTCACTCGTCATGCAGAAGTGTTGGCGCTCGGCACGCGTTTTATCGTCCGCTACGATGAGCAGGGCGCTGGCGTGGCGGTAATCGAGAAGGCCGTCGAGGTCCGTTCGGCTGGCGCTGGCTCGACGGTGCGTGTGGAAGCCGGCCAGTCCCTGGACTTCGATGGCCGCTCATTGGGCGTTGTACGGCGCAACGATGCTTCGGTCGGTGCCTGGCAACAGGGAAGCATCATCGCCATCAATCGTCCCCTGGCCGAGTTGCTGGACGACCTTTCGCGCTACCGCCCAGGTGTACTGCGCTGCGATCCGCGAATTGCCCAACTGAAAGTCTCCGGCGCTTTTCCCATTGATGACACTGACCTGGCGCTGGCTGCGCTGGAGAGTGGTTTCGCGCTACAGGTCACTCGGTACAGCCGGTATTGGGTCGATGTGTCGTCGCCTGCCACCACGCTTTCATAGTGAGTTGAAAAAGTTTGTCAGCGTTTTGCACTATTGATGCACATCGTTCGGCTCATCCCTCAATGAGTTTTTACAGATCGTCTTTGGGGGAGGGGAAGCATGTTTCGGGTGTACAAGCCGGGTCGTTTGGCGGCCGCAGTAAAGTTCGGGCTATTGGCGGCAACGACGGCGGGTGTCTGGTCAAGCGTAGCGTTGGCGGTGCAGCTGCCGGCGCAACAGCAAAACTCGGTCAAGTCCTTTGACATCGCTGGCGGCAGCCTGACTGAAGTCCTCAGTCATTTCGCCAGCGCGGCGGGTGCTGCGCTTTCGTTCGATGCGCGACAAACCGATGGCTTGAAATCTCCAGGGCTCCAGGGAGCGTTTGGTGTCAGCGAAGGGTTTGCGCGGATTCTGGCGGGTAGCGGACTGCAGGCCGAACCGCAGGCTAACGGTACGTATGTGCTGCGGCCAACTCCGAGGGCTGGTTCGGCGCTGGAACTGGGCGCGACCAACATCAATGGCCAGGTGCTGGGCGCGACCACCGAAAACAGCGGCTCGTACACCACCGGAGCGGTCACCATCGGCAAGGGTGAGCACTCGCTCAGGGAAACGCCGCAATCGGTCACGGTGATGACGCGCAAGATGCTCGATGACCAGAACCTGAACACCATCGACCAGGTCATGGAAAAGACCCCGGGCATCACCGTCTACGACTCGACCATGGGCGGCAAGTACTTCTACTCGCGCGGGTTCCGGATGTCGGGCCAGTATCAGTACGACGGTGTGCCCCTGGACATGGGCAACCTGTATGTCCAGGCCGACAGTTTCAGCGGTGACATGGCGTATTACGACCGGGTGGAAATTCTGCGCGGCGCCGCGGGCATGATGAAGGGCGCGGGTGGCACCGCCGGCGGGGTGAACTTCGTGCGCAAACGCGGCCAGGCTGCCGCGCACACGGACATCACGCTGTCCGGTGGCAGCTGGGACAACTATCGCGGACAGGTCGATACCGGTGGCCCGCTGAACGAATCCGGCACTTTGCGCGGCCGGGCGGTGGTCGCGGAGCAGAGCCGGCACTATTTCGTCGACGACGCCAGTCGCAAGGACCAGGTGTATTACGGCGCGCTGGACCTAGACCTGAGCCCCGACACCACGCTCGGCCTGGGTGTCGCCTATGAAGACGTGGATGCCAGCCCTTGCTGGGGAGGCCTGCCGCGTTACAAGGACCGCAGCGACTTGAAGCTCAGCCGCTCGACCTGCCTCGATCCTGCGTGGAACACCTGGCGTAGCCAGCGCACCACGGTCTTCAGCGACCTGAGTCACCAGCTCAACGACGACTGGGCCTTGAAGGTCGCCAGTGTCTATACAAAAAACACCCAGGACATCAAGTACGCATTCGCTTCCGGCGCCGTGACGCCCGGCACCGATACCACCGGCATGCTGGGCAGCATGTACGACTACGATCAGGTCGATTACGGCCTGGATGCCTACGTCGACGGCAAGTTCGACGCGTTCGGTCAACGCCATGAACTGGTGGTGGGTTTCAATGCCAGCCGTTCGAAAAAGAACGACTTCTACTCGGTGGCGTTCCTGCCGCAGCGCCAGAATGTGTTCAACCCCGACAAGTATATTCCGGAGCCGGATGACAGCTACTTCATCGACAATTCATCTCGCGGCGGTCCGGTCGACTCAGTCACCAGGCAGAAGGGCATTTACTCGACACTGCGCTTGAAACTGGCTGATCCACTGACCGTTGTCGTTGGCGGCCGGGTGAGCTGGTACAACTCCGATACCGACTACGACTTCATCAACACAGGCACTTCGGAGCACGCCAGCACCACAGAGACCGGGCAAGTGACGCCGTTTGCCGGTGTGCTGCTGGACCTGAACGAGAACCTGACCGCTTACGCCAGCTATTCGGAAATCTTTACCCCGCAAGGCAATTACCGCTCAGAAGACGGTGCTGCGCTCAAGCCGCTCGTGGGCCAGAGCTATGAGCTGGGGATCAAGGGCGCCTGGTACGACGGTCGACTGAACAGCGCCTTCAACCTGTTCCGCACGATCCAGAAGGACCAGGCGCAGACTGACTACAACTCGTCCTGCCCGTCGTCCGACGGCTACTGCTACGTCAATGCTGGCAAGGTTCGCGCCCAGGGTTTCGAAGCCGAGATCAGCGGTGAAGTCATTGAGCGCCTGCAAGTGCTGGCGGGTTACACCTATACCCAGACCAAGACGCTCGACGATATCGACACCAGCCTGAACGGCGCAGCGTTCAACAGTTATGTGCCGCGGCATATGTTGCGGATGTGGGGCGATTACGCCCTGAGTGGCTCGCTTGAGCGATTCACCCTGGGTGCAGGGGTCAACGCGCAAAGCGATAACTTCCGTGTTTCACCTTCAAGTGGTGAGAAAATCAGCCAGTCAGGCTATGCGATCTGGAACGGCCGCATCGGCTACCGCATCGACGACACCTGGTCGGTCGCGCTCAACGGCAACAACCTGTTCGACAAGCGCTACTACGCCACCATCGGCACTGAGACGTTCGGCAACTACTACGGTGATCCACGCAACTTCATGTTGTCGGTCAAGGCGAGTTTCTAACGCCGGCAGATGCCGCAATCGTGCAGTCGATGCAGGAAAAGCCCGGGTCGCAAGAACCGGGCTTTTCGATGGGCGTACAGGCCTACACCCTAAGTTGTGAGCCCTGCCGACCGGCGGTCTTACGCCACAGTTGCCGCGCGCTTGCGGCCATTCCAAAGCACCTCGAAACCACCCCCAAGGCAGCGTATGGCGCCGCCTGCCAGCTTTCGATAATCGCCTCCGACACCTCGTCCCAGTCGCGGAGCGCGCCATGCACAACAATAAGAACTTCACGCATCGTTTTTTACCGGCCTTGATCGCCAGCCTGTCTGCCCTCGGCATGAGTGCCACGGCCGAAGCCGAAATCATGCTGTACGACAAGGACCAGACCACGTTCTCCACCGACGGCTACATCAACGCCTTCTATGTGAACAGCGATGTCGACCGCGAAGGGGATCAGTACGACCGCCGTCAATCGCGGGTGAAAATGGGCTTCCTGCCCAACTACCTGGGCTTCAACATGGGCAAGCAGGTCGATGACCTCAAGCTGGGTGCCCGCGCCTCGTTCTGGGTCACCATCAACGACAGTGAAACCAATGGCACCGACACCGCCATCGATGTGCGGCAGTTCTACGGCACCGTGGCCAACCCCGAGTGGGGGGAAGTGCTGATCGGCAAGGACTTCGGCCTGTTCGCCCGCTCCAACATCCTGCTCGATGAGCTGCTCGCCGGCTACGGCCAGGTCAGCGATACCCTGGGGCTGGTGGATGGTGGCGGGGTGTCGTTCGGCAACATCGGCACCGGTTATCCCTATCCGTTCCCGACCTCGCAGATCACTTACCGCACACCGGTGATGGACGGTTTGCGCGTGGCGGTGGGGATCATGGACCCGGTGGACACCAATGACAGCAGCCCGACCGGCAAGGCCTACCAGGAAAATCCGCGCACCGAGAGCGAGATCACCTATCAGTTCGACCTCGCCGGGGCGAAGATCTACAGCTGGGTCAACGGCAGCTACCAGACCTCGGACAATACCGATTCCAGCGTCGACACCGTCACCTCCAAAGGCGTCGGTTATGGCGTGCAGGCAAAAATGGGTGGCTTGTCCCTGACCGGGTCGGGCTTCCAGGCCAAGGGCATCAACCCGTTTTTCACCAACAACGCCGGCGAACCGACCCTGCGCAACGTCGACAGTGACGGGTACCTGTTGCAGGGCTCCTACAAACTGGGCAAGAACCGCCTGGCCTTGTCCTACGGCAAGACCAATGACGATGGCAACGGCGTGGTCGGCAGTGGCGCGGACTACGAGACCCGCGGCATCGCGCTGTTCCATGACGTGAACGACAACCTCAAGCTGGTGGCCGAGTACAACCAGTTCGAAATCAACGGGCATGACAGCAGTGCGCAGAACGAAGACACCGATACCGTTGCAGTCGGCGCGGTGTTGACCTGGTAGTGGCTACGTGACTATCCACTGTGGGAGCGAGCCTGCTCGCGAATTCGGTGTCTCAGGCAACATCATTATTGACTGCAAGAGAGCATTCGCGAGCAGGCTCGCTCCCACAAGGATTTAACTATCTGCTGGATATGCGGCACAAGTCTCATCCCATTGAAGCGCCTACCTGCTACCCAAGTAGCATTCGTGGCACTCGGCTGGCTTCGTACACTCGTGCCTCACACACACGCACCTGCGAGGGGCGACGATGCAGCAGGTCCAGAACGAAGGGATCGTCAGTGCGATGTCCCAGGCCACCGATCCGCAGCAGGTGGCGCAGGAGCTGGCGCGGCAGTTGCTGCATCCGCACCTGGGCTTCGTGCTGTTTTTCTGTTCCGCCGAGTACGATTTGCAGGGGTTGGGCCAGGCGTTGCAGCAAGGCTTCGGCGGCATACGCCTGGCGGGTTGCACCAGCGCCGGGGAAATCACTGCGCAGGGATATGGGCGCAATTGCGTGACGGCGGTGGGTTTTGATCATCGGTACTTTTCCATCGCCCTGGAACTGATCGACGAGATGGAGCACTTCAGCCTGATCGACGCTCAGCAGATGGTCGAGCGCCTGGTCAACGGCTGTCGCAGCAACACCCTGGCACCCATCAAGGGCAACAGCTTTGCCCTGACGTTGCTTGATGGCCTGTCCAGCCGCGAAGAAATGGTCCTGGCCGCCTTGAGTGCGGCGCTGGGCGACATCCCGCACTTTGGCGGCTCGGCCGGAGACGACAACTACCTGACCCACACCCATGTCTACTCAGGCGGCGGTTTCCACAGCGGCGCGGCGGTGGTGGTGCTGGTCAATACCTGGCTGGACTTTGAAGTGTTCACCACCCACCACATTCTGCCGCGAGCGGAGAAACTGGTGGTCACCGGCGCGGACAGCGCCTCGCGGCGGGTCTTCGAACTCAACGCCGAGCCGGCCGCCGCCGAGTACGCCCGGCACATCGGCGTGCCGGTGGGCCAACTCGACCACCGGGTCTTCGCCGCGCACCCGTTGGCGGTGCGGATCAACGAGCAGTATTACGTGCGCGCCATCCAGCAGGTTCATCCGGACCTGAGCTTGAGTTTCTATTGCGCGGTGGAGAATGGCATCGTGCTCACCGCCATGACCCCGGGCCCGTTGCTGCCGAATCTGCAGAGCCTGTTCGACGGTTTGCAACAACGGCTCGGCGATCTGTTGCTGACCATTGGTTGTGACTGTTTCCTCAGGCGCCTGGAGTTGGAGGACAACGGCAGCCTGGAGCAGATCGGCAGTTTTTTGCGCGAACAGCGGGTGATGGGGTTCAACTCCTACGGAGAACAGTTCAATGGCATGCACATCAACCAGACCTTCACCGGCGTTGCCATTGCCCGCGGCCGGTCCCGTGGACAGCGCTGAACTGCGGGCGCAAATCGCCGTCCTGCAAAACGACAATCAGAAACTGCAACGCATCAATGCGGCGCTGATCGAGCGCATCGAGTCCGGCGTCACCCGCGGCAACGATCCGTACGCCGCCTTCCAGCATTCGGTGGTGCTGGCCGAGCAGGTGCGAGAACGCACCGATGCCTTGAACCAGGCCATGGCCGAACTCAAGGCCGGCAACCATTTGCTCAGCGACGCGCGCCTGCGTGCCGAAACGGCCCATCAACACCTGATCGATGCCATCGAGAGCATTTCCGATGCCTTCGTGCTGTTCGATGCCGAGCAGCGCATTGTCTTGTTCAACAGCCGCTTCAAGGCGTTCTGGAGCAACAGCCGGGTGCGGATCAACGCTGGCATGCGTTTGACCGAGGTCAAGCGCCTGATGCAGAGCAACGGGTTGTTTACCGAAGAGCCTCGCGGGCATGCCGACGAAAACCTGCTGTACCGCCTGCAGGACGGTCGCTGGCTGCAAGTCAGCGAACGGCCGACCCAGGAAGGTGGGCGGGTGATCCTGTTTACCGACATCACCGACGTCAAGCTCAGCGAGACCGTGCGCCGGGAACAGGCGGTGGCGCAGAAGTCGCACTTGCTGCAACGGGCGGTCGACAACTTGTCCCAAGGGGTGGCCATGGTCAATGCCGAGGGCATTCTCGAACTGTGGAACCGGCGCTTCCTCGAGCTCAGTGGCTTGGCACCGGTGGCCGCCCATCGGCCCTTTGCCGAAGTCATCGCCGACAGCGAACTGACCCTGCTGACCCCGGCCAGTCGCTGTCCGAATGGGCGCCCCGTGCAGGAGTGCGAACAACGCCTGTGCGATGGCCGGGTCCTGGAAATCCGCACCCATCCATTGCCCACCGGCGGTTTCGTCAACACCTTCACCGACATCACCGAACGCTACCAGCACGCCGAAGCCCTGAGCGAAAGCGAGCGCTGGATTCGCTTGATCACCGACCATGTGCCGGCATTGATCGCCTACCTCAATGCCGATCTGGTCTACGAGTTCACCAATAAGGTCTACGAAGAATGGTACTGCTGGCCGCGCGGCGTGATGCTTGGCCAGAGCCTGCGCGAAGTGCACAGCGAGCAGCATTACCAGCGCCTGGAGTCCTACGTGGCCCGAGCGCTGGCCGGGGAGAGCGTAACCTTCGAATTCGCCGAGACCAACGTCAACAACCAGGAGCGCTACATGTTGCGCTCCTATGTGCCCAATCGCCTGGCCAGCGGCGAGGTGGTGGGGATCTTCGTGTTGATCCGCGACATTACCGAGCGCCGCCGTACCGCCGAGGCGCTGCACCAGGCTTATCAGAATCTCGAACTGCGGGTGCGTGAGCGCACCGCCGAACTGACCCACCTCAACGACCAGTTGCTGCGCGAAATCGAAGAACGCCGCCGGGTCGAATCGCGCTTGCGTGAGGCCAAGCTGGAAGCGGAACAGGCCAACCTGTCGAAAACCAAGTTTCTCGCCGCCGTCAGTCACGACCTGCTGCAACCGCTGAATGCCGCGCGGTTGTTCACCAGTGCCTTGCTGGAGCGACGCGAGCCGATTGCCAACGAGAACCTGGTGCGCAATGTCAGCAACTCACTGGAAGATGTGGAGAGCCTGTTGGGCACCCTGGTGGATATTTCCAAGCTCGATGCCGGTGTGATCAAGGCCGATGTTGCGCCGTTCGCCTTGAGCGAACTGCTGGAAAACCTCGCCGCCGAATACACTCAGGTGGCGCGCAGCGAAGGCCTGCAACTGCATTTCATCGCCTGTTCGGCCCTGGTACGCAGCGACATCCAGTTGCTGGCGCGCATCCTGCGCAATCTGTTGAGCAACGCTATTCGTTATACCTACAGCGGTCGCGTGGTGCTGGGTTGTCGGCGTCATGAGCAAAGCCTGTCGATTCAGGTCTGGGACAGCGGGATGGGCATCGCTGAAAATCGCCTGGAAGAAATCTTCCAGGAGTTCAAGCGCGGTGATGTGCAACGCCCGGATCAGGACCGTGGCCTGGGCCTTGGCTTGGCGATTGTCGAGAAAATCGCCGGCATTCTCGGCCACCGCATTCACGTGCGTTCGTGGCCTGGCCGGGGCTCGATGTTTTCAGTGGAAGTGCCGATCAGCGCCACCGCACCCAAGCCATTGCCGAACCTGCTGATGAGCGAGCCGATGCTCGAACGGCTGCGCGGCGCGCGGGTCTGGGTGCTGGACAACGACGCGACCATTTGCGCCGGGATGCGCACGTTGCTGGAAGGATGGGGGTGTCGCGTGGTGACGGCATTGTCGGAAGAGGACCTGGCACGGCAGGTGGACAACTACCATGCCGGCGCCGACCTGTTGATTGCCGACTATCACCTGGACAACGACCAGAACGGCGTCGATGCTGTCGCGCGGATCAATGCCCGCCGAGCTTGCGCTATCCCGGCCATGATGATCACCGCCAACTACAGCAATGAACTCAAACAGCAGATCCGCGAACTGGGCCATACCCTGATGCACAAACCGGTACGGCCGATGAAGCTGAAGGCGGCGATGAGTCATCTGCTCGCCAGGCCTTGAGGTCTGATCGTTCCCACGCTCTGCGTGGGAATGCAGCCCGGGACGCTCCGCGTCCCTTTAAGAGCCGAACGCGGAGCGTCCGTTGAGGCATTCCCACGCAGAGCGTGGGAACGATCAGGTCACCGGCGCAGATATGAGCCGAAATCGATATCCCCGGCACTCAGGATCGCCTGCACGCGGTTGTGCACGTTGAGCTTGCGCAGGATCGCCGAGACGTGGGCCTTCACCGTGGTTTCGGCGATTTCCAGGGTATAGGCGATCTGTTTGTTCGATTCGCCCTTGGTCATGCGCTCCAGGACCTGCAGTTGCTTGCGGGTCAGGGCCTGGAGCAGTTCCGGCGGGAAGCTCGGGGCATCGTTCATCCGCCGGTGCGTGCTGCTTTTTGCGGTGCGGATGATGTCCGGCGGCAGGTAGACATTGCCGTTGAGGATCTGCTGGATCGCTTCGGTCATCTGCGCACGGGGCGAGGATTTGGTGATGAAACCCACCGCGCCGTAAGTGATGGCTTGCAGGACGATCTGTTTGTCCTGCTCGGCGGAGACGATGACCACGGGAATGGTCGGCGCTTCGTTGCGCAGGTTGATCAGGCCATTGAGCCCGTGCATGCCGGGCATGTTCAGGTCGAGCAGGATAAGGTCCAGGTCATCGTGTTCCTGGGTCAGCGCCAGGGCACTGTCGAGGTCGGCGGTCTCCATCACCTCGCTACCGGCAAAGCCATCGCTGATGACGTTGTGTATGGCTTCGCGAAACAGCGGGTGATCGTCGGCAATAAGAATTTTGTACATGGCCTTTCACCTCATTATTTTGATTATGGTGTGGCAACAACACGCACGCGTAAAGCTCAGGGAAAGGGTTCGGGCTGTGCTGGCATGACCGGTAGCCTGGCAGCCTGCCAGGCGTCGAGGCCATCGCGATACCAATACAGTGATTTATAGCCCAGGCTGGCCGCGCGTTTGACCGCATTCCAGCTCAACCAGCAATCGGAGCGGCAGTAGAAGACCAGCGGTTGCGTCGGGTTGCCGGCCGTCAGTTTTTTCAGGTTGTCGGCGAAATACGCCTGCCACTGCGGCGTCAGCTCACCGTCGCCCGTGTTGGCCAGCCAATGGCTGCCGGGCAGGTTTTCGTGGGGCTGGTCTTCGATGAAGCGGCCTTGCAGCCATTGGCGGCGGTAGACGTCGATCAGCACCGGGCGCGGTTCCTGTTCAAGCAGATTTTGCAGGATGGGTGTATCGATGATGGTCGCGTCCTGCATCACGTCCGGCGTAGGGCTGCGGTACAGGTCGATGCGATAGCCGTCATGGGAAAACAGCGGGGTTTGGGCGTGTACACCGCCCAGCCACAGGCTCAGCGACAACGCAGCGAGTGTGGGACGCAACAGGTGACGTCGGGCACGCGGCATGGGGTAGGTCCTTATAGTTATGAACCCATTACATGCCAGTCGCGCTGCGTTGGGAATGCGACGATAGACAGGTAAAACCAGTACTAAAGTAGTAAGTTTTCTGTGGCGAGGGGATGATCAGGGAGTGTCAGCTGGATTTGCGCAGGGCAGCGTGTTGTGGGTTGAAGGTGAGCACGGCGAGCAGGGCGAACAGCAGGGTCAACCCTACGCACACCGCCAGCGCCAGCGGATTGAATCGTTCGTACAAGGCAAAGCGCACCAGCTCCACCGCATGGCTGAACGGGTTCACCGCGCATAGCCAGTACAACCACTCGCTGGCTTCGCGCATTTTCCACAGCGGATACAGAGCCGAAGACAGGAAAAACAGCGGGAAGATCACGAAGTTCATTACCCCGGCGAAGTTCTCCAACTGGCGGATCGCGTTCGACAGCAACAGGCCCAGTGCGCTGAGCATCAACGCCACCAGCAACAGCGCCGGCAGGGCAACCAGCAAACCCATGGCTGGCGGTCGCACGCCGTAGAGCCAGGCGATCGCCAGGAAGGCATAGACCTGCAGCAGCGAGATCAGCGAGGTGGCCAGCAGCTTGCTGCACAGCAGGAAGGTTCGGGGCAGGGGGCTGGTAAGCAGTACGCGCATGCTGCCCATCTCGCGGTCATAGACCATCGACAGTGACCCTTGCATGCCGTTGAACAGCAGGATCATGCAGGCCAGTCCCGGGATGATGTAGACCTCATACGGAATGTAGGTGTCGTAGGGTTCGATGATGGCGATTCCCAGTGCCGCGCGAAACCCCGCGGCGAACACCAATAACCACAGCAACGGCCGCACCAGGGCGCTGAGAAACCGCGTGCGTTGCAGTACGAAGCGCAGCCACTCGCGCAGGACGATACCGCGCAAGCATTGCCAGTAGGCGTTCATTGGGCAGCTCCTGGAGTGGTCAGGCGAGTGAAGGCCGAGCCCAGGTCGCCACCGTATTCCAGGCTCAGTGCGTCGGCCTGTCCGCTGGCTACCAGGCGGCCCTGGTGAAGGATCAACAAGTCATCGCCGGGCTGCACTTCGTCGAGCAGATGAGTGGTCCAGAGCACGCTGATGTGCTGCTCGTGGCACAGCGTGCGAATGTGCAGGTTGAGCGCCAGGCGACTGGCCGGATCGAGGCCGGCGCTGGCTTCGTCGAGCAGCAACAGACGCGGTTCATGCAACAGCGCGCGGGCGATTTCCACCCGGCGGCGATGGCCGCCATTGAGTTCGCGCACCCGTTCGCCACGGCGCTCGTCCAGGGCCTGGCGAGCCAGTTCCGCATCGACCCGCAAGCCGGTCTCGCGGCGGGACAAGCCATGCAGCGCGGCGTGATAACGCAGGTTCTGCTCGACGCTCAGGTCCAGGTCCAGGGTGCTTTGCTGGAACACCACACCCAGCTGTTTCAGCGCCGGACGCGGGGCGCTGCGCAATGAACAGCCGCCGACCCGGATATCGCCGTGCTGCAGGTCATAGAGGCGGGTGAGCAAAGCGATCAGGGTTGATTTGCCGGCGCCGTTAGGCCCCAGCAGCGCGGCGAAACGCCCGGGTGCGAGGCTGAAATTCACCTGGCGCAAGGCCTCCCGAGGCCCGTAGGCAAAACTCAGGTCGCTGACTTCCAGGGCGTTCATGGGGTCACCACCACGCCCCAGGGATAACGTCCGACCTTCACCGATTTGCTGACCTTGAGGTTGTCGACATCGATCACCGAGACATCGCCGCTGACGCCATTGGTGGCGAGCAACTGCTTTTGATCGGGGGTGAAAGCCAGTTGCCAGACACGTCGGCCCACCAGCAGGTAATCGAGGATCTCGAAAGTCTTGGCGTCGACGACCGCCACGTGGTTGGCCGGCCCCAGGGCAACGAAGGCGTACTTGCCGTCGGCGCTGAGCTTGATGCCCACCGGCTGCACTTTGTCCGGGTGCACGCCCTTGATCTGGAAGTTCAGGGTCTTGAGGATGTTGCGGTGGGCGACGTCGAGAATCGTCACCGTGCCACCGATCTCCGCCGAGGCCCAGAGCTGCGAACCGTCGTTGTTGAATTCGACGAAGCGCGGCCTTTGATCCACCAGCGTGCTGTCGGCCAGGGTCTGGGTGCTGGTGTCGATCCAGTGCAGCATGTTGGTGGTTTCGCTGGTGTTGACCGCCCACTTGCCGTCAGGGCTGACGGCCATGCCTTCAGGCTCGACACCGACGTTGATCTGCCCGAGGACCTTGGACGTCTCGGTGTCGATCACCGTGACCAGCGCATCGTCTTCGTTGGAGACGTACAGCCAGCGATTGTTAGGGTGCAGGGCGAATTGCTCGGGGTCTTTACCCGAGGGCAGTTCCTTGATGATCTTGCGGGTGGCCACGTCCATCACCTGGACCCGGTCCGAGTCGCTGGCGCAGATGTACAGCAACTTGTTGTCATGGGACAGCAACAGGCCACGGGGGCGCTGGCCGACAGCGAGGGTGTCGGTGACTTGCAGGGTCTGCATGTCGATCAGGCTCAGGCTGTTGTCCTTTTCATTGGAGACCCAGGCGGTGCTGGCGGCGGCATGGCCCGTGGCGAGCAGCAGGGCGCAGGAAATCAGAGTGCGGCGCATGGCAGTTTCCTTGTTGTAGTTGTTGTATTCAGGGAAAGCGGCAACTGACCTCGGGCTTGTCGTAACCCAGGCTGTCCATCTCGTTGAAGGGGTGCAGGAAGCCGTCCTGGGGTGAGGTGCTGACCAGGGCCCGCGGCTGCACGATCGGAATCGGTTGGCGCAGTTGGCCGTTCCACGGGCGGTAACTGAGCTTACGTCCCTTGAAACCGTCCAGCGGCAATTGATCGCTGATTTCCAGGTCGCGGATGGCCATCGGCTCGGTTTGCCGCGACTTGCTGACGGCGCTGGCGATGCTGCGCACGGCGATCCAGGCCGCAAAGTCACGGTCATTCATCCAGCGCCCGGCCAAGGCTTCGAAGCGCTTCTGTAGTTGTGCGGCGCCGTAGGTTTCCACGGTCTTGTGCCAACCCACCGGGGTCAGGCCCTGGGTACCGGCAACCGGCCGCGGGTACCAGGTCTGGTACGGCACGTACTCACCGAAATCACCGCGCTCATCGGCCACCAGCACCACGTCGTATTCGGCGGTCTGGGTGAACAGCGGCATGTCGGCCTGGGCGCTGCGCCGTTGATCGTTATCGAAGCTCCAGGGTTTTTCCGACACCAGTTGCAAGCCAAAGCGCTTGGCCGCGCGGCGCAGGGCCGCGGCATAGGCTTGATCGTCGCCGGTCGGGCCAACGATCAGCAGCGCCCGCTGCCATTTGCGCACTACCAGAAATTGCGCCAACGCGTCGGCGAGCATCGCCCGGCTCGGCAGGCTGTGTAGCACGTTGGGCAAGCAATCGGTGCTGCGCAGGCTGTCGTCGGGGCTGCCGGCATTGAACAGAAGGCTATCGGGCAGCGCTGCACTAAGTTGGCGCAGGCTGCTGGCAGGTGCGTTCACCACGAACAGGCGCAGGCCTTGGTCGTGCTGGTTTTTTGCGGCGCTGAGCAAGGCTTCGGGACTGTCGACACTGGCGCTGACCAGGCTGTAGGCGTGATTGAGAAAACGCCCGGTGCTGTTGCTGTCGGTGATCGCCAGTTCGGCGCCGCGCAACCCGGCGTCGCTGGGTTCGGGGATGACGTTCGACAGCAGCGGGCCAGGGTCCGGGCGATAGCCCAGGTAGCCGATCCGTACCTGCAACGGCGCGTCCGCCGCCTGGCTTTGGGTGACCAGCCCGGCGGCGCAGGCAATCGCCAGCAGGTAGATCAGGGCGTAAGGGGCAAGCTGGCGCATAGGGCACTCCATTACAGGTAGCGCCAGCATAGGAAGCCCATGCCGCCGGGGAAATATGCAGAAAGTACCAAGCAGCCAGTACCAAGGTAGTAGCCCGCGCCGGGCGGCGCGGTTTTAGCATGATCAACAACGGCCACTGCTCTGGAGGGGATTGACCATGCGTATCGTCAAGGCACTGCTCCTGCCGTTTTTGCTGATCCTGACCCTGATCGGCGTCGACCGGCTCCACGGCTCGCGTCCCGTGGCGTTGCAGGTCATGCCCGCGACACCGGGGCGCTAGGCATGTCAGCCCTGTGGCGGATCAATCTGTGGGTCTGCGGTTTTTTTGCGCTGGTGACCCTGGCTTGCATGACGTTGTTGGTGCATCAAGCGCTGCAGGACGTGGAACGTGAGCTGCAATCGGCCGAAGCGGTGGTCGAGTACCTGAGCGAAACCGCCGAACGTGACCCGATCAGCCTGCAACCGCGGCTGACCCAAGGCCTGCGCCACGTCCGCGTACGCTGGCTGGGGCCGGAGGAACAGCCACCGCTAGCCGTGCAAGGCGGGCTCGATGCCTGGCTGGGCCGCCTGCTGTTCGCCGAAGTGCGTCATGGCGCCAGAATCCTCGATCTGGCGGATGGCCGACGGGTGCAGATTGCGCTTGATCCACGGGATGAAATCGACGAAGTCTGGGACTCCGTGCAACAACTGCTCAGCTTGTGTGCGATGGCCCTGGTGGTCAGTCTGCTGACCATCCGCTGGGCGGTGCGTCGTGGCATGGGTCTGCTCGATGAGCTGCTGCGGGCGTTCCAGCAGGTGTGTGCCGGACAGCTCACAGTGCGCCTGCGTCCAGAAGGGGGGCCGGAGGCGCGGCAACTGGCGACGCATTTCAACCGCATGACCGTCGCGCTGGAACAGGCTGGTAGCGATAATGCCCGGCTGACCCAGGCCTTGCTGGCGGTGCAGGAACAGGAACGTACCCAGCTGGCCCAGACCCTGCACGACGATCTCGGCCAGTACCTGGCCGGGATCCGTGCGCAGGCGTGCCTGTTGCGCCTGGCGGCCGATCAACCGCAGACCGTCGAGCGCACGATGCGCGAACTGGAGCACAACTGCGAACACCTTCAACAAGGCTTTCGGGCCCTGGTGCACAACCTCTATCCGGTGGTCCTGCAACACTTGCCGTTGGCCGAAGCCATCACGTTGCTGGTGGAGCAATGGCAAGGCCGGCAGGGTATTGATTGTCGGCTGCGGCTCAGTGCGCAGTTACCGGCGCTGTCGGGGCCGGACAAAACCCATCTGTACCGATTGCTGCAAGAAGCCCTGACCAACATCACCCGGCATGCCGACGCCAGTCAGGTGCGGGTGCGCCTGCAACATCACGGCGCACGCTTGCGCCTGCTGGTGCGCGATAATGGTCGCGGTGCGGAGCAACCACAGCGCCCCGGTGTCGGGCTGTATTCGATGCGCGAACGCGCCCGCAGCCTGGGCGCTGAGTTGCGCATCATCAGCCAGCCCGGCGCCGGTTGGGCGCTAACCTTGAGCGTGCCTTTGGAGGTTTCATGAGTATTCTGCTGGTCGATGACCATGCGGTAGTCCGCCAGGGCTACGCCAGCTTGTTGCGAGCCCTGATGCCGGCGATGGAAGTTCGCGAGGCGGCAACGGGCGAGGAGGCGTTGCTGCGGGTTCAGGACAGCGTGCCGCACCTGGTGATCATGGATTTCGGCCTGCCGGGTATCAGTGGCCTGGAAACCACTCGGCGGCTGCGGCAACGCCTGCCACAATTGCGGGTGCTGTTTTTCAGCATGCACGATGAACTGCCGCTGGTGCGTCAGGCACTGGAGGCAGGGGCATCGGGATATTTGACCAAGAGCTCGGCGCCAGAAGTGTTGATCGAGGCGGTGCGGCGCGTGCTCGCAGGCCATGCCTACATCGAACAACCGCTGGCCACTCAACTGGCCTGCCATCGCCAGCAGGACGCCAGCGACCCGCGCTTGCAGAGCATGACCCAGCGCGAGCTGGAGATTTTCGTGATGCTCGCCAAAGGCACCCCCACGCGGCAGATCGCCGAGCAGTTGAGCATCAGCAGCAAGACCGTTTCCAATCACCTGACGTTGCTCAAGAGCAAGTTGCAGGTGAGCTCCCATGCCGAGCTGGTGCATCTGGGGATTGATATGGGGGTGGTGCGCAAGGCGGGCTGACGCGGGATTGATGATCGTTCCCACGCTCTGCGTGGGAATGCAGCCCGGGACGCTCCGCGTCCCCAAAAGCGTGACGCAGAGCGTCACAAGAGGCGTTCCCACGCAGAGCGTGGGAACGATCGGTACCCGGTCACCTGTCCCATGTCGTCGGGCACCCCGTGCAGCCCTCCATGTTCGCATCCTGGAAATTCGCATAATGCTGGCGCGAGCCGCCGAGGTTGGCGTTTTCCAGGTTGCTTTCGCCCAACTTGGCCTCTTGCAGGTTGGCGTCGCTGAGGTTGGCGCCCTTGAGATCGGCCTTGCTCAGCCAGGTCATCTCCAGATCGGCGGCGCCCAGGTTGGCGTTGTGCAACCTGGCCCCGGACAGCCGCGCGAATTGCAGGTCGGCGGCGCTGAGGTCGGCGTTCTCGAATTGCGCGCCCTGGGCGAACAGCCCCCAGCCCTGGATTGCCACCAGCGTGGCGCCGGTGAAATCAGCCAGGCGCACATTGCTTTGTTGCAGGCTGGAGCGGGTCAGGTTGGCGCCCTGTAGCCGGGCCTGTTCCAGATTGGCCAGGTCGAGGCGGGCGTGGCGCAGGTCGGCCTCGCGCAGGTCGGCACCGCTCAGGTTCATGTTGCGCAGGTCCTGGTTACGCAGGTTGGCGCCCTTGAGTTTGGCGCCGGGGCATTGGCTGTGTTCGGCGATGGTGCAGCCGTTGATGATCAGTGGGGTGTCGCCGCCGTCGTCGGCGTGGACCAGTTGCAGGGTCAGTAGAAGAAACAGCGGCAGGTATTTCATGGCAGGGTTCTCTTGGGAGTGAGATTGCCGAACGGACGCAGAGCGTCCGGGGCTGCATTCCCACGCAGAGCGTGGGAACGATCAGGTGTTGGGGTGTTATTTTTGCGCGGTCTGGTTATCCCAGCTCGGAATCTTGAACACCCAGAACGATCCGCCTTGAGCCACCGGCTTGGTCAGCTCCGCCATGTCGCCGCCCCACAACGGCACCGCGCCGCCGTAGCCCACGGTCACGCCGATGTACTGCTCGCCGTCCTGCTCCCAGGTGATCGGTGGGGAAACGATGCCGCTGCCGGTCTGGAATTTCCACAGTTCCTTACCGGTCTTGGCATCGAAGGCCTTGAAGAACCCGTCGCCGGTACCGGTGAACACCAGGTTGCCCTTGGTCGCCAGCACGCCGGCCCACAGCGGCAGGTGTTCCTTGTGCTCCCAGACCACTTTGCCGGTGGTCGGGTTCATCGCCCGCAACGTCCCGACGTGATCGTCGTACATGCGCTTGATGCGGAAACCCATGCCCAAATAGGCCGAGCCTTTCTTGTAGTTGACCTCTTCGGTCCAGTATTCCTCTTTCCACTGGTTGCCCGGGATATAGAACAGCCCGGTGTCCTGGCTGTAGGCCATGGGGTTCCAGTTCTTGCCACCGAGGAACGGCGGCGAGACTTCCACGGGCTTGCCCTTGGTTTCCCCCGGCAACGGCTTGGCCGGACGCTGGCCTTCGTTTTCCACCGGGCGGCCGGTCTTGAGATCGATGTGGCTGGCCCAGGTGATGTTGTCGACGAAGGGGAAGGCGTTCTGCAATTTGCCGTTGTTTCGGTCGACCACATAGAAGAAGCCGTTGCGGTCGGCGTGGCCGGTGGCCTTGACCGTTTTGCCGTCCTTGTCCTTGTAGTCGAACAGCACCAATTCGTTGTTGCCGGAGAAGTCCCAGGCATCGTTCGGCGTGTGCTGGTAGAACCATTTCACTTCGCCGGTGCTCGGGTCGACGCCGACCTGGCCAGAGGTGTAGAGGCTGTCGTAATCGTGTGGGTTGCCGTCCTTTGAGGTACGCGCCCAAGTGTTCCACGGGCCTGGATTACCGGCGCCGACGATGATGGTGTTGGTTTCGGCATCGAAACTGGCGCTCTGCCAAGGTGCGCCGCCACCATGGCTCCAGGCTTCGACCTTGCCGGTTTCGGTGGTCGGATCGTTCGGCCACGACGGCGCCTTGACGTCGCCGGTGGGGGTGCTGTCCTTGCCGTTCAAGCGGCCCATATGGCCTTCGACGAAAGGCCGCATCCAGACTTCCTCGCCGGTGTCCGGATCCCGGGCGAAGAGCTGGCCGACCACGCCGAACTCGTCACCGGAACTCCCATGGATCAACAGCACCTTGCCGCTGGCCTTGTCCTTGATCAGCACCGGCGCGCCGGTCATGGTGTAGCCCGCGGCGTGGTCGCCGAACTTCTTGTTCCACACGACTTTTCCGGTGTTCTTGTCCAGGGCGATCAGCCGAGCATCTAGGGTGCCGAAGTAGATTTTGTCGCCATAGATCGCCGCGCCGCGGTTGACCACGTCGCAGCACGGCCGAATGTTGTCCGGCAGGCGATGGTTGTAGGTCCATAGGCGCTTGCCGGTCTTGGCATCGAGGGCGAATACCCGCGAATACGAGCCGGTGACGTAGACCACGCCGTCGCTGACGATCGCCTGGGATTCCTGGCCGCGCTGTTTCTCGTCGCCGAAGGAGTAAGACCAGGCCGGAGTCAGCTTGAACACGTTCTTGTCGTTGACCTGGGCCAGTGGGCTCCAGCGCTGGGCGTTAGTGCCCATCCCGTACTGCAGCACGTCCTTGGTGGTCAGGTGATCGTTGGCAATGTCTTCCCAACTCACGTTACGGGTGGCGCTGGCCGGTGCGGTCTCGGCGAATCCGGCAGGGCTCAGGGACAGGCTGCCGACCAGCAAAAAAGCGTGTACGGCGACGGTCAAGGGGGAAAGGGCGGGTAGCGATCTTATTGTCATGGTTGCAGTTCCCAGTGGAGGTTTTGACCTGCACAGGGTGGGGCGCCGGGGCGGACGGCGGATACGGAAAATGTCCCGCCGTTGCCGGGAAAACTTCCCATGTGCCACCTGATTTAGGTGTCCCTCCAAGGCCTTACTACCAAGGGATTAGGCGCCGACCACCAAAGCAGCATGGGGTGCATGCCACGGGGTTTCTAAGATGGCTGCCATAGCCTCTGCCAAGAGGTCTTGCGTGCAATCCTGAGGGCATAACAATGACAACAAAACGCAACGCCTTGCTCGTGACCGGGCTGCTGGTCGGTCTTATCAGTGCGGGTTCCGTCTGGGCCCACGGCAATGTGGTGCCGCAGGCCGTCGCCACCCAGGGCCTGACACCGATCAAGGATGCCGGCGTACCGCTCGATGCCGATGGCTGGGCAGCGGTGAACCCTTACCGTACTTCCCCGGAACATGATAAGGCGGTGGAAATCGGCGCGTCGGCCTACAACCAGAACTGCGCGGCCTGTCATGGCCTGGAAGCCAAGTCCGGTGGCATCGCCCCCGATTTGCGCATGCTCGATGTCGCGGATGCCGGTGATGAGTGGTTCGTCGAACGAGTACGCCACGGCGCGGTGCGTGATGGTCGGGTCTACATGCCGAAAATGGCTGATTACCTGAGCCAGGAAGCCCTGTGGGCGGTGCGTACCTATCTGGACAGCGTCCACGTCGAGGAGTGACCCATGCGCCTGCTCGCGGTGTTGATCAGCGCTGTGTGGCTGTGCTGCCAGTCGGTGCAGGCGCAGGTTCGCAACTATGACGAAATGATCGCCGCCGGTGAACTGAAAGTGGCGGTCTACAAGGACTTCGCCCCCTACAGTTTTGAAGACGCGGGCCAGCCCCGGGGCGTAGACGTGGAACTGGCCCAGGCGCTGGCGAAGGCCCTGGGGGTGCGCTTGACGTTGATCTGGGCGCCCGCCGGGGAAAAGCTCGACGATGACCTGCGCGATTACATCTGGCGTCCCAGCCCACTGCACAATCAGCAACTGGCCGACCTGATGATGCGGGTGCCTTATGACCGCGATTACGCGCAGAAACGCAACGAATTCGGCGAGATGGAAAACGGCCATGTGGTGATGTTCGGCCCTTACCAGAACGAGCAATGGCAAGTCGCTTACGACCGCCGCCGGCTGGACAAGGTCGCCAGTGTCGCGGTGTTTGAACAGCACCCGATCGGCGTCGAAGTCGACAGCGTGCCTTCGTTCTACCTGACCTCGGTGTTCAACGGCATGCTCGCCGGCAAGACCCGCCACTACCCGGGCGTGCCTCAGGCGTTTGCGGCGATGAAGGCCGGTGAGGTCGACGCCGTCATGGCCATGCGTGGCGAAATCGACTGGCAGGTGCACGAAGCCGCCGACCCGCAATTGGCCCTGGCAGAAAACGCTTACCCGAACATGGGCAAGCAACTCTGGGAGATCGGCATGGCCGTCCACGAAAGCAACCGGCAACTGGCCTATGCCGTGGAGGAGGCGCTGGAAAGCCTGATCCGCGAGGGTTCGGTGAAAACCATCTACGGCCAGTACGGCTTGCGCTACGACGTGCCCGAAATGTACCAATAGGAGCAGGCGATGAATTGGCAAAGGAGTTGTCTGTTGGCCTGCTGTTTGAGCCTGGCGGCCCATGCGGGCGCTGTCGATCCCGGCAAAGACCCGGTGCCGTCGGTGATGTGGGCCTTCTATCACAAGCAAATGCTCGGTGAGGCGCCGTTCGTGTTCGATGAGCGGGTCAAGCTGCTGGCGCCACCGTTCGCCGAAGACGCACGTCAAGTGCCGCTGGAAATCGATGCCCGAGCCTTCAAGGGCGAAGTGGTCAGGATCCTCGCCTGGGCTGAACTCAACCCCTTGCCGAAAATCGTCGATTTCCAGCCGCTCAGTGGCGTGCTGCCATGGCTGTCGATCCGCATCCGCGTCGAACAGGCGACGCCTTTGCGCGCGGCGGTACTGACCCGTGACGGCGTGTGGCATGTGGGGTCGACCCTGATCGACGCCGCGGGTGGCGGCTGTACCGCGCCAAGCGTGGTGCGCACTGAGGCGGGTTGGGAAGAGCATGTCGGTGAGGTGCTCGGCGGTCGTTATCCTCGTGGTGAATTCAGCCGCGTGCGCGTGCAGGTAGCGCATCCGATGGACAACGGGATGGTCAGTGGCATCCCGGAATTTTTCCTCGAACATGCCGAGCTGCGCGATCAGCACGATCAACTGCTGGCCCGTCTCGAACTGTTCCCCGCCGTCAGCGAAAACCCCAGCCTGGCCTTTGATATCGAAGGGGCAGGGCAGACGCGCCTGTTGCTACGCGATAACAGCGGCAACCAATTCGATGCGTCGATCCCCTGAATTCAAGGAGCCTGTCATGCGCTGGATGCTGCTGTTGTTGCTCGGCCTGGGCCTGCCAGCCATGGCCGATCTCGAATATTCGCTCAAGCCCAGGCAAATCGCCGAAGACACCTGGTTGCTGGAAGGCAGCACCGATAATTTTGCCAAGGACAATGGCGGCAACATCGTCAACACGGCATTCATCGTTACCGAGCGCGGCGTGGTGGTGATCGATACCGGGCCGTCCAGACGTTACGGCGAGGCCATGCGCCGGGCCATAGCGGCGACCACCGACAAGCCGGTGATCCAGGTCCTGTTGACCCATCATCATCCTGATCATGTGCTGGGCAACCAGGCGTTTACCGACGTGCCGATCGGCGCCCTGGCCGGCACCACTGAGTTACTGCAAAAGCAGGGCGATGCCATGGCCGAGAACATGTACCGGCTGGTGGGCGACTGGATGCGCGGCACCGAAGTGGTGTTGCCGAACCGGGCGCTGGCGCCTGGTGTGGAAAGTTTTGGGAATCACGATCTGCGCCTGCTGAGCCTGGGTGGGCATACGGGTGCGGATCTGGCTATTCTCGACCAGCGAACCGGCGTGCTGTTTGCCGGCGACCTGGTGTTTTATCAACGGGCACTGACCACGCCCAACAGTCCGGGGCTGTCGGTGTGGCTGGCCGATATCGCGACTCTGCAGTCTTTGCCGTGGAAACTGATCGTGCCCGGTCACGGCCCGCTGGCCAGTGATCCGCAACCCTTCGCACAGATGCGCGATTACCTGGGCTGGCTCGATCAATTGATGCGCGACGGTGCGGCCAATGGTAGCGACATGAGCGAGATGATCCGCAGCCCGATTCCCGAACGGTTCGCCGGGATCAGCCTGAGCCGCTACGAGCTGATTCGCAGCGTCAGTCATTTGTACCCGCGATACGAGCGTGCGCAGATGACGCGAGTCGATTCCGCCGCCAGCAACTGATTCGATCGTTCCCACGCTCTGCGTGGGAATGCCTCAACGGACGCTCCGCGTTCGGCTCTTGAAGGGACGCGGAGCGTCCCGCGCTGCATTCCCACGCGGAGCGTGGGAATGATCATTTCAACACCCAACCCTGTACCAAGGAACTAGGAATCTCCACATTGCGGGCAATTGTTGTCCGGGCGGCGGCGCCCAAGAATCTGCACCAGACCGGGAAAATTTCCCGGAAATAACAAAAAACTGCAGAGGAAGCCGTCATGACTCAACCCGCACGTCGCCAGCCCTTCGTCTTGAGCCTGTTGCTCAGTGCCATGCTGTTGTCCGGTCAGGCATTGGCCGGGGTTTCCGACCAGGACATTCTCCAGGACCCCAAGAACCCCGAGCAGGTCGTGACCAACGGCCTGGGTGTGCAGGGGCAGCGCTACAGCCCGCTGGATATCCTCAATGTCGACAACGTCAAGGAGCTGCGACCGGCGTGGGCCTTCTCCTTCGGCGGGGAAAAGCAGCGCGGTCAGCAAGCGCAACCGATGGTCAAGGACGGTGTGATGTACATGACCGGCTCCTATTCACGGGTATTCGCCGTGGATGCACGCACCGGCAAGAAACTCTGGCAATACGACGCGCGCCTGCCGGATGACATTCGCCCCTGCTGCGACGTGATCAACCGTGGCGTCGCGCTGTACGGCGACCTGGTGATCTTCGGCACCCTCGACGCCAAGCTCGTGGCGCTGAACAAGGACACCGGCAAGGTGGTCTGGAGCAAGAAAGTCGCCGACCACAAGGAAGGCTACTCGATCAGCGCCGCACCACTGGTGATCAACGGCAAGCTGATTACCGGCGTGGCTGGTGGCGAATTCGGCGTGGTGGGCAAGATCGAAGCCTACGACCCGAAAAACGGTACTTTGCTATGGTCCCGGCCGACGGTCGAAGGCCACATGGGTTACGTCTACAAGGACGGCAAAGCCGTGGAAAACGGCATCTCCGGCGGCGAGGCGGGCAAGACCTGGCCGGGTGACCTGTGGAAGACCGGTGGCGCGGCGCCTTGGCTGGGCGGTTATTACGACCCGGAAACCAACCTGCTGTTGTTCGGCACCGGCAACCCGGCACCGTGGAACTCGCACCTGCGCCCTGGCGACAACCTGTACTCGTCGTCGCGCCTGGCGCTCAACCCGGACGACGGCACCATCAAGTGGCACTTCCAGAGCACGCCCCACGACGGTTGGGACTATGACGGCGTCAACGAACTGGTGTCGTTCAACTACACCGAGGGCGGCAAGGAGATCAAGGCGGCGGCCACCGCTGACCGCAACGGTTTCTTCTACGTGCTCGATCGCACCAATGGCAAATTCATCCGTGGCTTCCCGTTCGTGGACAAGATCACCTGGGCCACCGGCCTGGATAAAACCGGCCGGCCGATCTACAACGAAGCCAGCCGTCCTGGCGCACCGGGCACTGAAGCCAAGGGCAGCTCGGTGTTCGTAGCGCCGGCATTCCTCGGCGCGAAAAACTGGATGCCGATGGCCTACAACCGCGACACAGGGTTGTTCTACGTGCCGTCCAACGAGTGGGGCATGGATATCTGGAACGAAGGCATCGCCTACAAGAAAGGTGCGGCGTTCCTCGGTGCCGGCTTCACCATCAAGCCATTGAATGAAGACTACATCGGCGTGCTGCGGGCGATCGACCCGAAAACCGGCAAGGAAGTGTGGCGGCACAAGAACTTCGCGCCGCTGTGGGGCGGGGTGCTGACCACCAAGGGCAACCTGGTATTCACCGGCACGCCGGAAGGTTTCCTGCAGGCGTTCAACGCCAAGACCGGCGAGAAGGTCTGGGAATTCCAGACCGGCTCCGGCGTACTCGGCTCGCCCGTGACCTGGGAAATGGACGGCGAGCAGTACGTCTCGGTGCTCTCCGGCTGGGGCGGCGCCGTGCCGCTGTGGGGCGGCGAAGTGGCCAAGCGGGTGAAGGACTTCAACCAGGGCGGCATGCTCTGGACCTTCAAGCTGCCCAAGGATCTGGTAGCCAAGCACTAACTCCCCAACCCATCACAACCCCCCCTGTGGGGGGGGGGGGGGGGGGGGGGGGGGGGGGGGGGGGGGGGGGGGGGGGGGGGGGGGGGGGGGGGGGGGGGGGGGG
>NZ_JBXAHO010000054.1:0-30794 GCF_058795195.1 Pseudomonas sp. GW823-FHT06B06
TGGAGGTTCTGCGCAGTGGGTAAACCGGCATGGATGCCGGTTTAGCCGCGCTGGGCCAAGGATGGCCCATCGCGGCGGGCCCACGGAGCAGGACCGGAGCGAGGGCATGTCGAGCCCTAGCGAGGCACCGAACGCCAGGGGCAAGAGCCCTTGGTTACTTGGAGCCGGGCGGCGTTCCGTTCTTCCAAGTGACTCGCTGTAAGAGCGAAACCCTAGGTGGCCGTTACCGCAGGAATGGATATGTACTCCGGCAACAAATAATAGGTCAGCTGTCAGGCCGCCTTCGCGAGCAAGCCCGCTCCCACAGTTGATTCGAGTACATCCGTCGAAGTCAGGTCGGCTATAAGGCCGCCTTCGCCGGCAAGCCGGGCTCCTACAGGCTTTTCCAAGTGACTCGCCGTAAGGGCGAAACCCTAGGTAGCCGTTACCGCAGGAATGGATATGTACACCTGAAGGAGGTGGCCGTTACCGCAGCAATGGATATACACCCGATAAGCGCCTTCAGTGTGCGCATGAGGTTGTTAGCGAAACCGTTGGGGAATGGCCTCGGCAAATGGATAGAAGGCGAACCAGGGCCTGGCTTCGTCGATGACGCGCCGGAATGAAGGCCGTTGTACCAGCCTGTCGAAATACGTGCTCAGGTGTTGGCAGTCGTCGGGGAAGGGCACCAGGGTACTGGCATAGAACAGGGCCGGGGCCGCGGCGCAATCGGCCAGGCTGAAGTCCGGGCTGGCCACCCAGGTTCGCGTAGCCAGCTGGCGCTCGAGCATGCCGTAGGCCGTGGTGAGCATGGCCCGTTCCCGGCTCAGGTCGCCGTTCGTCGCGCGAATGCGATCGGCGACTATCTGCTGCAGCGGTACTTGCACGTACTGGTCGAAAAACCGATCCCACAGGCGCACTTGCAAGGCAGTATCCCAATCACCGGGCAGCAGGCAGCGCCCACCTCCATGGAAGCGGTCCAGGTATTCGATGATGACACTCGATTCCGCCAACCCCTGCGGGTGCGTGTGATCGCGGATGACCGGGAACTTGCACAGGGGCCATAACGCCTCGAGCTCCGCGCGGTCTGCTGCACTGGAAAGATCGATGACTCGCCGCTGGAAATCGATGTCGTACTCGTAGAGGGCGATCAGCACTTTGTGGCAGAACGACGAAAGCGGGTGGTAATAGAGGGTCAGCGGCATCGGTCAACTCCTCGGGCGGGAGGGCGCCCCACGGGGTGATTGCTGTGACAGGCAGATTAAGTCGCAGGCACGGTATTCGCCATCCCTGCAGGTTTGCGCCGCATTCCAGGCTGCCGAAAACGTTTCGCGTAGCGACCATTGGCTATGCTCCCGGACACCGATAATGGCCATTACGATCTCCTTTTGGCCAACCCCGCGCTATGAACCTGCGGGGCTGTCGGCAAGAATCGAAAACCGGTGGCTGATGCGCAAGAGCCTCCCATCGATAACTATGAACCCGATCTTCCTTGCCTTGGCTGTTTTGCCGGGCGCTGCCGTGTACAGCACATAAAAACCATCGAGCTGACTTGGGGAATTGATCCATGGACACAATCAAACGCCTATTGGGTGCCACCGTTTGCGGCCTGACGCTGCTGGCCAGTGCCGTACATGCCGAGCAGCGCGAATTGCGGGTGTACAACTGGGCGGACTATATCCTGCCGTCCGTGCCCAAGGACTTCGCCGAGAAAACCGGGATCAAGGTCACCTGGGACACCTTCGACACCAACGAATCCCTGGAGGCCAAGCTGCTGACCGGCAACAGCGGCTATGACTTGGTGGTGCCGTCGAATCAGTTCATCGAAACCCAGATCAAGGCCGGTGTGTTCCAGAAACTGGACAAGACCAGGCTGCCCAACTGGAAACACCAGGACCCGGCGCTGCTCAAGTTGCTGGACAAGAACGACCCCGGCAACCAGTACGGCGTGCCTTACATGTACGGCACCGTGTTGATCGGCTTCAACCCGGCGAAGGTCAAGGCCGCCCTGGGCGAGAATGCACCGGTGGACAGTTGGGACTTGGTGTTCAAGCCCGAGAATATGGAAAAACTCAAGGCCTGTGGTGTTGCCATGCTCGACTCGCCCTCCGAGATTCTGCCGCTGGCCCTGCATTACCTGGGGCTGGACCCCAACAGCCAGAACCCCGAGGACTACGAAAAGGCCAAGGCGCTGATGCTGAAGATTCGCCCTTATGTCACCTACTTCAACTCGGCCAAGTACATGACCGATATCGCCAACGGTGACATTTGCGTGGCCATCGGCTACTCCGGCAGCTTCTACCAGTTCGGCAACCGCGCCAAGGAGGCCGGCAATGGCGTGGTGGTCGATTGGCGCTTGCCCAAGGAGGGCGCGCCGATCTGGTTCGACACCTTTGCCATTCCCAAGAGCGCGAAGAACGTCGATGAAGCCCACGCGTTTCTCAACACCTTGCTCGACCCGACCGTCATCGCACCGATCAGCGACTTCCTCGGTTACCCGAATGCCAACAAGGACTCGCTGGCGCTGATCAACAAGGAAATCACCGGCAACCCGAACCTGACGCCGACCCCCGAGGCTCTCAAAACCCTGTATGTCGTGCAGCCGTTGCCGCAGAAGCTGGAGCGGGTGCGCACGCGGGTGTGGACGGCGATCAAGTCGGACAAATAACCCTAAACCCCTGTCGGAGCGAGCATGCTCCGGGCGGTGTGCCGACGATGAGCCTGAGAGCGCCGCGGGGTGTCAGGTGCCCCGCGTCATCGTTGACGACCATCGCGAGCGTGCTCGCTCCTACACGGCTTTGGTGTTGCGGATGAGGTTGTTGCGCAACGCCACGATCGCCTGCTGCATCTGCACGAAATCGTCGGGATCGAGGCCGGTTTGCGGAAAGCCGTCTTCCGTCAGCTCTGTGCGCAGCTGGCGACCGGCGTCGGTCAGGCTGATTCGTACCTGGCGTTCGTCTTCCGGGTCGCGCTGACGCAGCAGGTAACCCATCGCTTCGAGCTTTTTCAGGATCGGGGTGAGGGTGTTGGATTCCAGGAACAGTTTTTCCCCGAGGCTGCCGACGGTCTGGTTGTCTTGCTCCCACAGCGCAACGAGGGTGATGTATTGCGTATAGGTCAGGCCGAGTCGTTCGAGCATCGGCTTGTAGGCCTTGCCAAAAGCGAGGTTGGTGGAATAGACCGCAAAACACAGGAAATCGGAAAGCTTGAGATCCAGGGCGGACGTTTTGTCGGTGGTTTTCATGGGGTCTCTCTTTGGGCAGGCTGCGACGCTGAAATTATACGTCGTATGCGATGGTGTCGGAAGTGCTCCAAGCCTCCGGGTCCCGCCCCCCAAGCGGCCGGTTACCGGGGATAACCCTGGCGAACCGGCCGTGCGGTGCATCACGCGGTCTGCACGTTGATGCTCACGTCAATGTTGCCGCGGGTGGCCTTGGAGTACGGGCAGATCGCATCGGCGTTGTGCGCCAGTTCGCTCGCCACTTCATTTGACAGGCCTGGCACCCGCAGGGTTAGTCGGGCTTGGAGGAAGTAGGCTGCGCCGGTCTGGCCCAGGTCGACTTCGATGTCCACGGCCGTGTCGGCCGGCAATGACACCTTAGCCTGTTGGGCGGCCAGGCCCACCGCGGCGATGTAGCAGGCCGACCATGCTCCGGCGAAGAGTTGCTCGGCCTTGGGGTGCGGTTGTACGCCGGTGAACACATGTGCCGGTGTGACGCTGCCAGGGGACGACAATTCGATGTCGAGGTTGCCCTTATGGCCGCGCGAGGTGGTGCCGGTGCTGCTCAGGGTGGTGTGGGTCTTGCCGGTGGCCAGGACTTTTTCGATCTTGCTCATGATGAGTTCCTCAAGTTTACTGCGGGTATATTGTTCGTATGCGCTAGCATCGTATGCGATATTAATTATGCGGTAATGACGTTCAGGGCAACGTCGATATTGCCGCGGGTGGCCTTGGAATAGGGGCAGATGGAGTCGGCGATATGCGCCAGTTCCGTTGCAACGTCCTGTGCCAGCCCCGGCACGCGCAGGGTCAGTCGGGCCTGGAGGAAGTACGCTGGGCCCGTCTGGCCAAGGTCCACTTCGATGTCGACCGCCAGATCCGCCGGCAGCGCGATGTTGCGCTCTGCGGCCACCAGGCCGACGGCCGCGGTGTAGCAGGCCGACCAGGCCCCGGCGAACAATTGCTCGGCTTTCGGGTGCGGCTGGGTGGCGGCGAACACATGGGCTGGCTGGGCGGAGCCTGGCGTCGACAGTTCGATGTCGAGGTTGCCGTTGTGGCCGCGCGAGGTGTTGCCGGCGCTGCTCAGGGTGGTGTGGGTCTTGCCGGTGGCCAGGACTTTTTCGATCTTGCTCATGGGTCAATCCTCAAGGGTGCGGTCAGGTTGTATGTAATGTCGTATGCGCTTAGATCGCATCCGATTGAAATAATAGTCCTCCAGATCTCAATCGACGTCAAGCGGTATTTTCATGCCCGGACGACGGACGGTCGAAGCGAATGATGCCCGCTTATTCAGAAAGAAAAATGCCCCGAGCTGTTCAGGCTCGGGGCATCAGCATTGACGCGTGACCATGGATTTCGAGTGCAACAGGCGATCAGCTTTGCGGCACTACCCGGGCTTCGTTGCCGGTACCTTCGATATAAACACTCTGGCCTTTGCTCAGTGCGGCATTGACCGGCTGCGTTACCGATACCAGGACGCCGCTCTTGGTACGCACGATAATTTGCTGGGCCTGTTGCGGTTGATCGTATTTTTTCTTCTCGGCGTAGTTGCCACCCGCCGCACCCGCAAGGGCGCCCGCGACCATGGCGACATCTCGCCCGGTGCCCGAACCGATCAGGCTACCGATTCCCACGCCCGCGAGTCCGCCAAGGATGGCGCCGACGCCGCTGTCGTGGTTGGTCTGCATTTGCGTCATGGTGATCTGCTCGATTTTTCCTGAGCGGATTTCCATCTCGCCGGCGCCACCGCTGCCAGCATCGACGGCGGCGCAGGCGCAAAGCACTAGACTTACAAGCGTGATCGTTAACCAGGAAGCGATGTTTTTCATGTTGAACTCCATCATCCGGGGGAAGCAGTTCGTTCAAACGCATCAGTGCGCGTTTGACGAAGGAGACTAGCACAGGGCCCTCGACGCGCTGCCCTGTGGCGGCGGGCCTGGCTGTACTGCCGGATACGCTCACTGAGGGGTGAGATAGACTCATACGGACTTATCACGGCAGGAGTGACACGCGTGGCAGGACTGCAATGGATTCGCTGATCACCGCCGCAGCGCAGGCGTTGGCGGCGGGCGATCCGCTGGGTGCGCTGGACCGGATCGCGCTGCGTGACGATGCGCCCGCGCTGGCACTGCGCGGTATCGCCATGGCGCAACTGGGGGATTTGGTGCGGGCCAAAGCGCTGGTACGCATGGCCTCGCGGGCCTTTGGGCCGAAAGAAGTCGTGGCGCGGGCACGCTGCACCGTCGCCGAAGCCGAGATCGCACTGGCCTCGCGGGATCTTGGTTGGCCGGTGAAGGCGCTGGAAGCGGCGCGGGTCACGCTGCAAGCCCACGGCGATCTTATCAATGCAGCCCACGCGCGTTATCTGGGCATCCGTCGCTTGTTGCTGATCGGCCGGCTCGATGAGGCCCAAGGGCAACTCGTTGACCTGGACCCGGCAACGTTGCCGCCACCCTTGCGGGCGACCCATGAGCTGGTCGTGGCAGGGATCGCGATGCGCCATCTGCATTCCCAGGCCGCACGGGCCGCGCTCGCCAGGGCCGAACTCGCCGCGCAACTCGCCGGCATTCCCGCGCTGTCTGCAGAAGTCGAAAGTGCATCCTCCATTCTCGACAGCCCCGCCGCGCACCAGCTCGTGCGTGGTGAAGAACGGCCTCTGTTGCTGGACGAGGTGGAAGCGCTGCTCGCCTCGACTTCACTGGTGGTGGACGCTTGCCGCTATGTCGTGCGTGGCGCGGGCATGTCGGTTTCCCTGTCCAGGCGTCCGATCCTGTTTTCCCTGGTGCGAGCACTCGCTGAGGCCTGGCCGGGCGATGTGCCCAGAGAGACCCTCATCGCGCAGGCCTTTCGGTTGAAACTCAGTGATGAATCCCATCGAGCCCGGCTGCGGGTTGAAATCGGACGCTTGCGCGCGGCGTTGAAACCCTTGGCTACGGTGATCGCCACCCGACGCGGGTTCACATTGGTTGCGCAGGTTTCACCAGACGTGGTGCTGCTCACGCCACCGGTCGAAGAAAAGTATGCAGCGGTATTCGCCTTGCTTGGCGACGGCGAGTCCTGGTCGAGTTCGGCCTTGGCCCTGGCGTTGGGTAGCAGCCAGCGCGCAGTGCAACGCGCGCTCGAAGCGCTGGCAGCCAAGGGCAAGGTGCAGTCGTTCGGACAGGGACGGGCACGGCGCTGGGTGACCCCGCCGGTGCCCGGTTTCGCGACGACCTTGTTACTCCCGGTTCCGCTGCCCGGTGGCTAGGATGATCCCGTCAACCCCTTTGGAGGAACACCGAGATGAAACAGTCAGCCGCCGAAATTGTGCGTGAATATGGCCCCTTTGCCGACGTCGATGATGTGCACCGCGTCACCTGGGACGGCCGGCAGGTGTGGTTTGCAACCACCGACAAGCTTTACGCCCTGGACCCCGACAGTGGAAGTACGGTGCGCTCGCTCGATGTCGCTGCGCATGCCGGGACCGCCTTCGATGGTAAGCATCTGTTCCAGATTGCCGAGAACCGCATCCAGAAAGTCGATCCTCGCAGCGGAGAAATCCTGGCCACGATCCCGGCCCCCGGCGGTGGCAACGATTCGGGGCTGACATGGGCCGAAGGCTCATTGTGGGTCGGTCAGTACCGCGAACGGAAAATCCACCAGATCGACCCCGAGACCGGGACTATCCTGCGCACCTTGCAATCCAACCGTTTCGTCACGGGCGTGACCTGGGTCGAGGGCGCGCTGTGGCATGGCACCTGGGAAGGCGAGGAGAGCGAATTGCGCCGCGTCGATCCGAATACCGGCGAAGTGCTTGAAAGCCTCAGGCTACCGGACGGCATCGGGGTGTCGGGGCTGGAATCCGACGGTGGCGAGCGGTTTTTCTGTGGGGGCGGCAGCAGTGGGCGGGTGAGGGTGGTGCAGCGGCCTTGATGGGTTGATTGTGATCGTTCCCACGCTCTGCGTGGGAATGCCGCCAGGGACGCTCCGCGTTCCGCTGACGGCGCAGAACGTGAGCCATGCGCAATGGTGACGCGGAGCGTCACAGGATGCATTCCCACGCAGAGCGTGGGAACGATCACAACCCACTGTACTTGCTCATGGGGTTCAACTGGCGTAAACAGAGCTCGCATTGCGCCGCCGCGAGCGACGCAATTCGGTCAATCTCATCTTGATCAACACGAAAGGCGAGGCGAACGTTGGTAGAGCGACGTCAGTTCAGCGGTGCCATGAAGGGTAAAAACCTTCGCTACCTCAAAGACCATGAAGGCCAGTCCGTGCGGGCCCGGGCCGGCTTCCTGTTGCTGGAACATTTTTCCTTGCCGGCGTTCACCCAGGCGCTCGACACCATCGTCACCGCCAACCTGCTGCGACCCGAGCTGTTTTCGACGAAAACCTTCGGGTTGTCCGAAGGGGAAGTCGTCAGCGACCTGGGGTTGGTGATTCGACCCGATGCGCGCCTGGACCCGATCGAAATACAAGCGCTGGACCTGTTGGTTGTCTGTGGCGGCTACCGCACGGCCCTCAAGGCCTACGACGGTTTGACCGGCTTGTTGCGCGACGCGGCCGAACAGGGGGTTGCGCTGGCTGGCATCTGGAACGGCGCCTGGTTTCTCGGGCAAGCCGGATTGCTCGACGGCTATCGCTGCGCCATACACCCGGAGCATCGTCCGGCGCTGGCGGAAATCGCCAGGCTCACCCAGGTCACCAGCGAAGCCTACGTGGTCGATCGCGACCGCCTGACGGCGTCCAGCCCAACGGGCAGTTTCTACATGGCGCTGGAGTGGATCAGGGGTTTGCATGACAAGGCGTTGACTGACGGTATCGAAGATATCCTGGCGTTTGAAGCGTCCCGTTACCGGCGCATCAAACCCACCTTGAATGTGTCCGTCAGTGGCCCGCTGAGGGAGGTGGTCAATCTGATGGACGCCAATCTGGAAGAGCCGCTGGAGATGGAGGCGCTCTGTCTTTATGCCGGTCGATCTCGCCGGCAGATCGAGCGTCTGTTCAAGGAGCAACTGGGCACGACACCCCAGCGCTACTACATGGATCTGCGTATCACCGAGGCGCGTCGATTGCTGCAGCACACCACGCTGACCATCGTTGAAGTCTCTGTGGCCTGCGGTTTCGTATCACCGAGCCACTTCAGCAAGTGCTACAGCGCCTATTTCGGTTACCGGCCGTCTCGGGAAACCCGGCTGGTGAAGTAACCGCTTGCCGAAGTACCGGGCATCGCGATGATGCCCGGTGCAGCGGTCATTGCGCGCCGAACAGCATCGTCCAGTAAACGCCTTGATCACTGCGTGCGTCCGTCGCATAGGCGGCACCCACTTGCGTGAATATCGGGTTCATCAGGTTGGCACAATGCCCGGGGCTGGCCAGCCAGCCGGCCATGGCCTTGTTCGGTGAACCTTGGCCGGCGGCGATGTTTTCACCAATCTGTCGGCCACGGAAACCTGCGGCGCGCGCGCGGTCGGCGGGCATGTCGCCATCGGGGTCGCGGTGGGCGAAGTAATTGCCGTAGGCCATGGCTTTGCTGTGCCCTTGCGCCGCCGCGCCGAGGCTGGCATTCCAGGCCAAGGGCCGCGCGGCGGCAAAGCGCTGGCGACCGCACAGGCGCGGTTTGGCCCGGGCGGCATTGACCTGGGCGAGCAAGGTTTTGCCGACGCTGCGTGGATCGCTCATCCGACTGTCCAGCACAGGCCGCGCCAGCACCACTTGCCATTCACCGCGACTGCGACTGACGCCTATGTCGGCATACTGGTTATCCAGCAAGGCGGCGCAATGATCACTCTGCAGCATCTCAAAGGCCTCCTCGGCATCTTGGGCACCCACCACTCGAATGGAGCGCACCGCCACGGCCTGGTACCCGGAAGCTTTCAAGCGGTCGCGCAAGCCACCGCCGTAGCCGACCGGCAAGGCCAGGCTCGACTTCAGGGCCAGCGGCGACAAGCGTTGGGCGGGACGCCTTGCGCAATCTTCCGGATGGGCTCGGTAATCGTTGATGGCGTCCACCAATTGTCGCTCCGCACCGGCGTGGGCGGGGGTGGAAATCAGGGGCAGCGAGGTCAACAGGCACAGCGAAGTGAAGCGCAAGGCGAGGGCGGTTGGGCGCATGGTGCGGACAGCTCTGATGAGATGACAACGATGGGTAGGAGGAAAAAATGCCCGTCTAAGACTGGCGTCTTGGGACAAGGTTCAAGGCGGCGGGGAGGCGTTTTGCTTGCCGGATCGTGCACCCGACGAAGGGTATGGGGCGACTCTGTGGGAGCGAGCCTGCTCGCGATGGAGGAGCAAGCACCGCGGGGTGTCAGGCAGCCAGCGTTTTCGTTGACGACCATCGCGAGCAGGCTCGCTCCCACAGGGTTTTCATCAAACCCTAAGTGGCCGTTGCGGCAGCAATTGGTGGGCCGTCAGAGACAGGCGTACACCACCAGTTCCACCAACATCTCCTCCCGAGCCAACCCGGCCACGACAATGGCTGCCCGGTTGGGGTAGGGCGCCTGGAAATACTCGCCATAGATCGCGTTCACCGTCGCCAGGTAGCTACGGTCGGTGACGTAGATCAGCACCTGGGTAACCGCGTCCAGGTCGCTGCCGGCGGCTTGCAGGGTATGGCGCAGATTGTCCAGGCTCTGCCGGGTTTGCGCTTCGATGCCGCCGCTGACGACCTGGCCTTCGCGGTCGATGGGGATCTGTGCGGTGTACAGCGTGCCGTTGCCGACCACCGCCCATTCCAGTGGCGCGCGCGAGGCGAAAAGGTCAGTCTTGATCGCGTGTTTCATTGATTGATTCCTGGAACATTGCAAGGTTTTATCGGGCATCGCTGCTTTCGCCAGCACCGCGCCGACGCGACTCCTCGGTGCTTTCCACCAGCACCCGTTCGCCCAGTTTTTTCAGTTGGGTCCAGACGTCATCGTCGACGACCAGCCCCTCTGCGGGCTGCGGGTAGGTGGCAGGCAGGGCATCCTCGGCACTGAGTCGCGGCAGCAGCGCGAAGTGCCTGGAGATCAGCACATTGATGCTTTGTTCGTCGCTCTGCGCCAGTTGGGGCAGGTCATACACCCGCAGGGTCGGGCGGGTTTGCCCGGCGCTGAACGTGGCAACCATTTCCTGGCGTGCATCACGCCAGTACACGCAAAAATTCAGCGCCTCCGGGGCACAGCGCGCCAGGTAGCCGAGCAGCAGGATGCGGTTATGGCAATGGCGAATGCGGATCAACGCACTGCCGCCGCGCAACGCCTTGCCGACACCCAGCTCCACCGCCTGGGCGGCGCAGCGCAAGACACTTTGGCCGTGGGCATCGAGGGTCAACTGCGCGGCATCTTCGTAGCAGGTTTCGATCGGGCGATCGACTTCGTCGTGGAGAAAGGCCAAGGCCTTTTTCAACGCGCCGATGCCATCGAGGCCTTGCAGTTGCAGGCGCGCGATCATCTCGGCGGCGTCTTCGCAGTCACCGGGGGCGAAGCCGATACCCTCGAAGGCCTTGCGGCAGATCACCTGGATTTCATTGAGCGAGACGCGCATATCAGTGTTCTCCGGCAGCGGTGGGCAGTGTCGGCATCACGGCGAAATTCCAGTCATCGGCGAAAGGCTGGCCAATCTCACTGACCAGTGGCGCACCCTGGAACAAGGTGATGCGCACCCAGCGGCTGGACTTGGGGTCGAACTTGCCAGCGCCGAAGAACGCCAGTTTGCAACGCAGCAAGTGGATCGGCAGCATGTTGCGTTCCATCAGGTTGGCGCGGATTTCCCCGAAGGCGCAACGGGCCATGCCCTGCAGCCGGCATACGGTGCCTTTGAACGACGGCTGGGCGAGCAGGAAATGCGCGGTCAATTGCTGCGGATGGCGTTCGCGGTAGGCCAGCAAGGCACGGTGGCAACGCTGGAGGTTGTGGGCGATGCCCAACTGCATTTCCTTTTCCGCGCCAGGCTCCATGGCCCGTTCGCCCAGGCGTGGCTCTTCCTTTTCCGCCGAGCGATACCAGAAGAAGTGGTTGGCCTCGGCCCCTTCAAGGTCGTAGTCGAGCGCCCAGCGGTAGTGGGTCTCGATCAGGTTGCACAGCGCGTCCAGCGGCATCTCGGCGTTCAGGCGAAAGCCCTCGTTGACCGACATCTGCTCGGCCAGCGGATCGACCTGTTCGGGGTACAGCTCCAGCAGCAGGCTGACCAGCAGTTCCTGGCAGCCAAAGCCGGTGTTCAGCTCAACCCAGTCTTGCAGCCGTGACCACAGTTCGGCGCTGACGGGCTGACAGGCGAACCACTCGCTCAAGCGGTCGAGATCGGCCAGGGTCTGCCGATCGATCGCGCTTTGCCGTTGATCCTCGGTACTGGTTTGTTGCAGGTGTTGCCGAGCCCGCTGCAGCAGTGCCTGGAAACGCTGCGCGCGGGGCACGTCGGCCGGTTGAGCCACCACCTTCGCCAGTGCGGTTTCACGGGCACACACCCACTGATTGACCAGTTGTGGGTGATTGATCAGGAAGGGCGCCATGCCCAGCCCCGTGGAGTTGCCAACCCCCAGGTAGCGTTGCAGCTCGATGTCCAGCCCGACCGCCCGTTGCGGATTGCGCGCCCGGGCCATGTGCTCGATCTGCTCGATGCTGAAATGCCGCAGCAGGTACACGGTGAACATCTGCGCGCTGAACGGTTGGGTGAAGTCGGCATTGCCTTGCAGGCAACTGAAGTCGGCGATGCCGAACTTGCCGTTGCCGTACACGGCGGTGGTGCGATACAGGTAGCCGACCTCGGCCAATTGCCGTGGGTCTGGCTGGCAACCTTCCGCCAGCGCCCCGAGGAAGCGCTCGAAGTTGCGCAGGCTGCGGTTGGCCCGTGACAGCACCAGCACCCGCGCATCGAAACGCCCGGCTTCCTGCAACGGCACGTTGCGCCGCAAGTCGGCCAGTTGCGGCTCGTCGACATCGCCGGCCAACAGCACGAAGCTGACGTCCCACTGATCGGCAATGACCCGGTCACTGCGTTTTTCCGGCGGCAGGTACATCGAGAAAATCACGCAGTGATAGTGGGCACTGGCGGTGTCGATCCGATAGATCGCCGTGCCGAAGCCCTCGGCGTCAAGATCGAAGCGAGTGCGCTCGATACGCCATTGCTCGTTCATCATCTTGCGCATGCTGCTGCGCACGAAACTCAGGCGGCTCTGGAAGTGACTGCCCAGCCGTTCCAGGTCCATGACCCGGGCGGCGGGGCGCAAGGCCGAAGAGGTGTCTGTGTCGGTGTGCGACATCATTGCGATTCCTGGACTGTTCATTATCAGACTGCCTGTTCACGAGCCATCTGCCGGGCGATGCGCAGTGCATCCCAGAGCGAGGGCAGGATCAGCAGCGAAACCGGTACGGCAGTGATGACGATAAAGGATTGCAGCGCCGTGACCCCACCCGAGCCGATGGTGATCAGCACCACGGCGGCCAGGCCCATGCCGATCGCCCAGAAGGCGCGCAGCCATGCCTTGGGCTTGTCATTCGCGGACATCGCCATCGCCACGGTGAAGGCCATGGCATCGCCATTGGTGGCTACCGAGATGAAGCTCAGGAACAGGAACAGCGCCGAGATCAGCCCGCCCAAGGGCAGGTTCTGGGTCACGCCCAGCAGCAGGTCTTCCGGTTGCGCGCCGTGGGCGGTGACGATGCCCGGGTTCTGCAATTCCATGCCGATGCCGGCGCCACCGACAATGGTGAACCAGAACATGGTCACCAGCGGGGCGATGATCGACAGGGTCATGATCACTTCGCGGATGGTCCGGCCCCGGGAGATCTTCGCCACGTAGAGCGCCACCATTGGCGCGTAACCGATGAACCAGCCCCAGTAGAACACCGTCCACCAGTCGAGCCATTTCGGGTCGGCACGGAACAGGGTCATCGGGATGAACTGTTCAATGTGCAAGGCGAACGCCGTGGGGAAACCGCCGAGAATGAACGCGGTCGGGCCGAACAACACCATGAACACCGCCAGGCCGATCATCAGCCACACGTTGATTTCACTGACGAAGCGAATGCCCTTGAGCCCCACAAGGCACGATGTTGTGTACATCACCGTGACCAGCACGATGGTGATGGACTGCACCATCAGGTCGTTGGGAATGCCCCACACCGAGTGCAACGCGCTGCTGATCTGCAGGCCGAGGAAACCGATCGGGCCGATGGTGCCGGCGACCACGGCGATAATCGACGTGGCGTCGGCCAGGGTACCAATCGGCCCCTTGAGTGCACGTTCACCGAACAGTGGATAGAGCAAGGTACGCGGTGCCAGTGGCAAGCCTTTGTCGTAGTGCAAGTGCATCAGCACAATGGCCAGCAAGCTGCCCAATACCGCCCAGGCGAGGAAGCCCCAGTGCACGAACGATTGTGCGAGCGCGGTGTGGCCTGCCGCTTCGGTATGCGGTTGCATGCCCGCGAACAGCGGTGGCGGACTGGCGAAGTGCATCATCGGTTCCGCCGCCGCCCAGAAGGCACCCCCACCGGCGAGCAGGGCGCACATGATCACGGCGATCCAGTTGAAAGTACTGGTATCGGGACGTCGGTCGACGCCGCCGAGCCGTACGCGCCCGCACTTGCTGAAGCAGATGAACAGGCTCATGGCGAAGGTCGCGAGCATCAGGATCTGCCAGTACAAGCCAAAGAACTTCGTCGACCAGGCGAACAACGTGTTCACCAGTAGCGACACGCCGTCGATGTCGACCAGGGCTGCGATCAGGAAGGCGCCGAGGAAGCCGCCACTGATCAGGAACAGTGGCCAGTCGATGTTTGTTTTCGGCGGCGCAAGGTCCAGTGGCTGGACGTCGCCCTGCAGGGTGTCGGATGTTTTCATGATGCCTCCAAAATACGCGCCTGGGGCTGTGCACCGCCGCTTTGGGGGATGAACGGGAGGCTATTGTTATTATTTTTCATGCTGTGCTGTCCTCACGGTGTGAAACCAGGGTCAGTGGATCAAGGGTCAGTTTTTTGCAGGTGTCGCGCTTTCCAGCAGGCGCAACCAGTTGAGTCCCATGATGTTGCGTACCTCGTCCTCGGCGAACCCACGGTCGCGCAGGCCCTGGGCGATGACCGGGAAATCCCGGCTGTCGCGGAACCATTGCAGCGGTGACGGCCAGTGGGCGTTGTCCTTGGAGCCTTCGCCGTAGTCCTTGTCTTTGCTCCAGCGCCCGTTGCGCATCCATTCGAGCACTTGCAAAGGTTGCTGCTGGCACAGGTCGGTGCCGATGCCGATATGCTCCACGCCCATCAGTTCGGCCGTGCTGGCGACCATGTCGCAGAACGATTCCAGGCTGCAGCCCGAGGCTCCCTTGAGGTGGAACGGGTAAGTGCTGAAGCCGAGCAGGCCGCCAGACTCGGCAATCGCGCGCAGCACGGCGTCGGACTTGTTGCGTTTGGCGGCGTGGAAGCTCGACGGGTTGGCGTGGGAGACGATCACCGGCCGGCTCGACAGCTCAATGGCTTCAAGGGTGCTGCGCTCGGCGCTGTGGGACATATCAATGAGCATGCCGACGCGGTTCATCTCGGCGATGACTTGGCGACCAAAGCGGCTGATGCCGTTGTCTTCGTTCTCATAACAGCCGCTGGCCAGCAGACTCTGGTTGTTATAGGTCAGCTGCATGATCAACACGCCGAGCTGGCGGAAGACTTCGACCAGGCTGATGTCGTCTTCGATGGGCGAGCAGTTCTGGAAGCCGAAGAAGATCCCGACGCGGCCTTCCTCGTGCGCCAGGCGAATGTCCGAGGCCTCGCGCACCGGGCGAATCAGCTGCGGCCAGGTTTCGAAACGGCGGTTCCACTCGCCGATGCGCGACAGTGTTTCCCGGGCGTTCTCGTGGTAGGCGATGGTGGCGTGTACTGCGCTCAGGCCACCTTCCTGCATCTGGCGGAAGATGTCTTCGCTCCAGTTGGAATATTGCAGGCCATCGATCATCAATAAATCGTGCATGGTGATCTCCCGTTCAAGGTCGCACGTAGGTGGTCTTGACCACGGTGTAGAATTCGCGGGCGTATTGCCCTTGCTCGCGCGGACCGAAGCTCGAGTTTTTGCGGCCACCGAACGGCACGTGGTAATCGGTGCCGGCGGTGGGCAGGTTGACCATCACGCAACCGGTGCGGGCGCGGCGCTTGAAGTCACTGGCATAACGCAGCGATTGGGTGATGATCCCGGCGGTCAGGCCGTACTCGGTGTCGTTCAACACGGCCAGGGCTTGCTCGTAGTCGCTCACCCGGATCACGCAGGCAATCGGTCCGAACACTTCTTCACAGTTGATGCGCATCTGGTTGGTGGTGTGGGTGAACAGCGCGGGGCGCATGTAGTGCCCGGCTGGTTCCAGGGCGAGCAATTCGCCGCCTTCGACCAGGGTCGCGCCGTCTGCCTTGGCCAGCTGCAGGTAATCAAGGTTCTGTTGCAGTTGGCGAGCTTCGGCAACGGGGCCAATCTGTGTTCCTTGTTCAAGGGCATGGCCGACTTTCAGCTGGCGCATGCGCGCGACCAGCGCCTCGACGAACCGGTCATGGATGCCATCGCAAACGATCAGGCGCGAGGAGGCGGTGCACTTTTGCCCGGTGCCGAAAAAGGCACCGTTCAAGGCGCATTCGACGGCGATGTCCAGGTCGGCATCGTCGAGCACCACCAGGGCGTTCTTGCTGCCCATCTCCAGTTGGCAGCGCACCAGGTTGCCGGCGGTCGCAACCGCGACGCGGCGACCGGTCTGCAGGGAACCGGTGAACGTCAGCGCATCGATATCGGCCGACTGGATCAGGCTTTCACCGACCACGCTGCCGCTGCCCATCACCAGGTTAAAAGTGCCTGCGGGCAAGGGCTGGCGGCTGATGATCTCGGTCAGGGCCCAGGCGCTGGCAGGCACCAGGTTGGCCGGCTTGAACACCACGGCGTTACCGAAGGCCAGGGCCGGGGCGATCTTCCACGCGGCGGTGGCCATCGGGAAATTCCACGGGGTGATGATGCCGACCACGCCTACCGGTTCGCGCTGGACGTCGATCTCGATCCCGGGGCGTACCGAGGCTGCCGTCTCGCCCATCTGGCGCAACACTTCGGCGGCGTAGTAGTGGAAGAATTGCGCGCTGCGATGGACCTCACCGATGCCCTCGGCCAGCGGCTTGCCCTCTTCGCGCGAGAGCAGTTCGCCGAGCTCTAGCTTGCGCGACATCAGCTCGTCGCCGATGGCCATCAGGATTTGCTGGCGTTGTTCCAGGCCGGTGGCGGCCCATTGCGGCTGGGCGTCACGGGCAGCCGCGATGGCGTCCTGGGTCTGTTCGGCGCTTGCCTGGTGGTAATGCCCGATCAGGTCTTCGACATCCGAAGGGCTGTGGTTGGCGACAAGGCCCTGGCCTTCACACCAGTTGCCGCCAATGTAGTTTTTGCAGGGTTGCAGTGCCATGGGAACCTCCGATTGCGTTGGTCCCATCTTGAGAGTATTACTCTGCAAATAAAAATTAATAATAAATATGAAACGATAAGGAAAACTAACCGTGCCACCCGAGCTGAAGATCACTCAACTGCGTTATTTCGTGCTCGTCGCCCAGCTCAAAAGCTTCCACGGCGCGGCGCGGCAGGCGTATCGCACGCAACCGGCGTTGTCGTTGGCCGTGCGCGAGCTCGAACAGAAGCTCGGCCAGCCACTGTTCGAGAAGGGCGGTAAAACCGAGCTGACGCCATTCGGCGCGCACTGTCTGCCGCTGTTCCAGGATTTGCTCGCCCATCACGATCGCATCGCCCGGGAAGTGAGCCTGCTGGCGCGGCACGAAATAGGCCAGGTGAGCATTGCCACGGTGCCGTCGGTCGCCAGCCGCCTGTTGCCGCACCTGCTCGCGAGGTTTGTGAGCGAGCACCCGAAAATGCAGATCAGCATCCAGGACGGCACCGCCGACAGCGTGCAGCAGTTGTTGGTCCAGGGGCAGGTGGACTTTGCCATCAGCAGCGTGTGGGTGGCGGATGACAACATCGAGTTCGTGCCGATCCTGAGCGACCGGGTGGGGGTGGTCTGTCGGCATGATCATCCGTTGGTGGCCAACGGCGCGGCGCTGCATTGGTCCAGCCTGCAAGCGTACCCGTTGGTGCGCAATGGCACCTCGCGCCTGCTGGCGGGAACCGAGGCGGAAAGCTTGCTCGACAACAGCCTGCTGTTCGTCTCCAACATGATTTCGCTGATCGCGATGCTCGAAGAAGGCATCGGCATCACCACGCTGCCGTCCCTGGCGTTTCCCAAGGGCAATGAACAGCTGGTGTTTCTGCCATTGGCCGAGCCCCGGGTGGAGCGCCAGATTGGCATCCTGTGTCGCAAGGGCCATAGCCTGTCGCCGGCGGCGGCCGAGTTGAGGGGGTTCCTGCGGGCGCAGATGCAGATGCCCGGGCAGGTCAGTGATGGGTCGGTGGTTCCGTCGGCCGTAGTTTGAAACGACAGACATTACCGCCGCGCACCATGCATTCGGTGTGCTCGACTTCAGCGCCGCCCAGCGCCCCGATCAACGCCAGGTCCAGTTCACAAACGACCGGGTGCGCGGCGGCGAGACGGTGGAACACGCAGTTGTGGGCGACGATTTCCTGATCGCCGGATGAGCGGAAAAACACCTCGGCTTCATAGCCCGCCTGATTCATGTGCTGCACGATCTTCGTTTCATCGACCACCTGCTGTTCGCGGTCCAGGGCCAGTTTGCGGCCCAGGTTGCGCATCAGCGTCGCCAGCGCCTCGGGGCCGATGATGTCGGCCACTTCATCGATCAGCGCGCTGGCGAGCAGTTGATACTGGCGCGGGAACTGTTCCCTGGCGTGGTCGGTGAGTTGATACAGCTGCTCAGGACGACGCCCCGTCGGCCGGGTTTCGCCGCGCAACACCAGGCCATCCCGCTCCAGCGCCGCCAGGTGTTGGCGAATCGCCGTACGCGTGACGGCCAGGTGCTCGGCCAACTCATCGATGCTCATGCCGCCGGCTTGATGCAGCAGCGCGTTGAGCAGGTCCTGCTGGGTTCGACCCAGTCCTTGCAGCATGGTGTACCCTCGCGCCGTGTCAGAACTTGTCGGGGAATTGCTTGACCAGCGCCGCGGTCAGTGCGTCCGCCAGCGCCAATATATGCGTGCGCATCATCGACCAGGTACGTGCTTCGCCGGCGTAATCGTGTGCGGCGAATTCATCGATCTGGGCGACGTGATGGCCGCCATGGGCCGACAGCAGATTGACCAGCGTCGCTTCCGGCAGATTCGGGTTGGCCCTGGCCAGGAACGCCGCTATCGCCTTGGCATTGCTGGTCAACTCGGCAACGGCGGCCTGTTTGCCTTTGCTGTCCTTGGCCACCGTGGCATCGCTGTAGTGTTTCACCGCGCCCCAGTGACCGGCAAGCAACTTGAGCAGTTGGTCGGCGGCCGGTTGGCCATAGAGCGGCGCGATGCTGTTGGCGATTTTAGTCGCGTTGTCGACCACCTGGTCAGTCGCCACTTTTGCCTGCTGGCGGTCGGCGGCCTGGTTGGCGAGCGCGTAGTTCCTGATCCAGAAGATGTGTTCGACCCAAAGATCCCGTAGCGCCAGGCGCGTTGTCAGCGCGGCGCTATCGGCGGTTGGAGCAGGCGCGGGAGCGGGCGCGGTCTGGCTCCAGGCCGGTGGCACGCAGAAAGCCAGGAGGATCAATGCAAGTGTCTTGATATTCATGACGGCAGCCTCTGAATGGGATGGATCGACAATATCAATTAAAGCATATAAATATGTTTTTATTGGGTGTGGCTGAAATCCCCGATCAATGGTGGCGCAAGAGGCTGGGCATTTCGGGTGAATCGGCGTGCCGGTGTCTTGGTTCGCCTGTAGGAGCGAGGCTTGCCCGCGAAGAACGATAAAGCGGTAATACAGTTAAACCGCGGCATCCGGTTCGCCGGCAAGCCTGGCTCCTACAAGGTAGTTACAAACCATCCCTCAGTGCCTTGACGTAGTCGGGGCTATTACCTATCGAGTTGTGCCCGGTGCCTGCAATCACCTGCAGCGTCGCCACGCCCGGGCGGAAATGGCTGTAGAGGCGCCGGGTGCTTGCGCCTGGAATCACCTCGTCGTGCTCAGCGGCGATCAGGCGCGTCGGCACCGTGATGTGCTCGGCATAGCGCCAGGATTCGAATTTATCCTTGAGCAGCCACCGCACCGGCAGCCAGCGGAACTGGCGCTCAGCCAATTCCTCCAGGCTGTTGTACGGCGTGATCAGCAGCAGTTTCGCCACCGGCCGATAACTGGCCAGGCGCACCGCGACCCCCGAGCCCAGGCTGCGTCCGACCACCGCCACCTGCGGGTGGTCGGCGTAGACCTTGTCGAACAAACTCATGGCATCGCGAGCAATCGCTTCTTCGGACGGTGAACCGCTGCTGCCACCGTATCCACGGTAATGCAGCAGGTAAAGGGCATGCTCGGGAAAGGCCCGGTCGAACTCCGGCAGGCTGCGCGAGACGTCCTCGGCATTGCCACCGAAATAAATCAGCGCCTTGGGCCCGGCATGCGACCGCACCGACACCAGCACCTGCGCCTCGTCCACGGGCAACGTCAGCAGTGTCTCGGGCGAGTCGACGGCGCGGGGCTGCGGGTAGTAGATCAGTGCGCGCTGAAACGCGAACAGGGCCGCGCAGAGCGCCAGGTACAGCACAGCGGCGATGACGACGAGTAACACCAGGGTACGAGACATTCGGCTAACGTTAGTGGGCAACATTGACGGCTCCGGGGTGCTGTCAGAGTGTAGCTGGCGGTAAAGGAGGGCACCGATGCCCATGGCGCTCAAGTGGCTCAACGTGTTGCCTGCAGAAAGAGCGGCCCTGGCCTTGGGTTTTGCGTTCCATTTCTGCGTGCTTGCCAGTTATTACCTGGTACGACCGTTGCGCGATGCCTTGGGTCTTGAGGGCGGTGTCGAGAAGTTGCAGTGGCTGTTCACCGCCACCTTCGTGGTGATGCTGCTGATGGTGCCGGTGTTTGGCACGCTGGCGTCGCGGTTGCCGGCCACGCGCTTCGTACCCTTGATTTACCGGGTGATTGCCGTGTCGATGCTGGTGTTTGGCCTGTTGATCGGCAACCACGTCGCGCCGGTGACGGTCGGGCGGGTGTTCTTTGTCTGGATCAGCCTCTACAACCTGTTCATCGTCTCGATTTTCTGGAGTGTGCTAGTCGACCGTTTCTCCAACGAGCAGGGGCGACGGCTGTTCGGCTGCATCGCGGCCGGCGGCACCCTGGGCACCTTTATCGGGCCCTTGCTGGCGGCGACCATGGCCACTCGTTTGGGCCCGCTGGCGTTGACCGTCGGCGCGGCGCTGCTGCTGGAACTGGCGGTGCATTGCTATCGGGGGCTGCTGGCGAGGACGCAATCGCAGCAGGCCAACCGGATATTGGACGAACGGCGCCTGGGGGGCAGCATGCTCGCCGGGATCACGCTGATCCTGCACTCGCCTTATCTCTTGGGGTTGGTGGCCTTCATGCTGCTGCACACCAGCGCCGCGACTTTGTTGTATTTCGAGCAGGGACGGATCGTCACTGGCAGCTACGCTGATGTAGGCAGCAGGACGCAATTTTTCGCCGTGGTCGATTTGCTGGTGTCGGCGCTGACCCTGGTCTGTCAATTGTTGCTGACGGCGCCGTTGATTCGCCTGGTGGGCATTGGTGGCGCGTTGCTGGCGCTGCCCCTGGCGACAGTCGTGGCGTTTTGCGCCATGGCACTGGCACCGGTGCCAGCCAGCGTGGCACTGGCCCAAGGACTGCGCCGCGCGGTGGAGTTCGGCGTGGTCCGGCCGGCGCGTGAGGTGCTGTGGACGGTGGTCAGCCGTGAAGAGAAATACAAGGCCAAGAATGTGATCGAAACCCTGGTCTATCGTGGCGGCGACGCTGCCAGTGGTTGGCTGTCGGCCGGTTTGACGGCCCTGGGCGCAGGCTTCGGCCTGGTCGCGCTGGCGGTCGTGCCGGTGGCGGGAGTGTGGGGCGGGTTGTGCCTGTGGCTGGCCAGGCGCCAGGCGCGATTGGCCGAAGCTGGACCACAGGAGCCGGGCCACCGGTGAGGGAATCGTCATGAGCCATGCGCAAGGTTTGACCCGCAGGCAAATACTCACGCTGGCTGCCGCCGCTTCGGCGGTCTTCACGCTCGGCCCGAGCGGTGCGCAAACCTCGCCAGCGGCGGGAACAGGAGGCAAGACCATGATGACCCGCGTCATTCCTTCCAGCAAAGAGCCATTGCCCGCTGTCGGCCTTGGCACCTATCGCGGCTTCGATGTGGCGCCTTCGGATCCAGCGTACCGCAGCTTGCCAGCCGTGCTTGACGCGTTGTTTGAAAAGGGCGGCAAGGTCATCGACAGCTCGCCCATGTACGGTCGCGCCGAGCAGACCACCGGCGAGCTGCTGTCGATTCACGAGCCACGGTCGCCGGCGTTCCTGGCGACCAAGGTGTGGACCCGTGGCCGCGAGGAAGGCATTGCGCAGATGGAGCAATCGTTCAAGCTGCTGCAGACCGACCGCATCGACCTGATGCAGATCCACAACCTGCTGGACTGGCAAACCCACCTGCCGACCCTGCGCCAGTGGAAGGAAGAAGGACGCATTCGCTACATCGGCATCACCCATTACACCGCGTCGGCCTATGACGAAGTGGAGGCCGTGCTCAAGACTGAGCCGCTGGACTTCCTGCAGATCAACTATGCGCTGGATGATCGCGGCGTCGAAAAACGCCTCCTGCCACTGTGTCGCGACCGGGGTGTCGCGGTGATCTGCAACCGGCCGTTCGGCGGCGGTGGATTGATCGCGCGGTTGCAGGGCAAACCGTTGCCCGGTTGGGCCGCGCAAGTCGGGATCAAGAGTTGGCCGCCCCTGGCACTCAAGTTCCTGTTGTCGCATTCGGCGGTGACCTGCGTCATCCCCGGCACTGGCAACCCGCGCTACATGACGGAAAACGCCAGCGCCGGTTTCGGCCCGATGCTTACCGATGCGCAGCGTCATCAGTTGATCGCTTTGCTGGATTGACGCCAGGGAAGGTTTTGAAAAGCGTGTTCCTGACTACACTGATTGAGGTCCGAAAAACCTGAGCATGCAAGACATCCCCGACCATTACACCAAGGAGATCGAACATGACTATCCGCATTGGCGATGAGGCACCGGATTTCACCGCCGACAGTACCGAGGGGCCGATCCACTTCCACGAATGGATCGGCGACAAATGGGCCATCCTGTTCTCGCACCCCAAGGACTTCACGCCGGTCTGCACCACCGAGCTTGGCTATATGGCCCGGCTGAAGCCCGAGTTCGACAAACGCAACACCAAGATCGTCGGCTTGAGCATCGACCCGGTCAGCGACCACCGCGCCTGGGTCGGCGACATCGAGGAAACCCAGGGCCATGCGGTGAACTATCCGATGATCGGTGACGACAACCTGGTGGTGGCCAAGCTCTACGACATGATTCACCCCAATGCCAGCGGCGGCCAGCGCACCGCCGTGGACAACGCCACGGTGCGTTCGGTGTTCATCATCGGCCCGGACAAGAAGGTCAAGGCGATGCTGATCTACCCGATGAGCGCCGGGCGTAATTTCGACGAAGTGCTGCGCCTGCTCGACTCACTGCAACTGAACGCCAAGCACACCGTCGCCACGCCTGTGAACTGGCGTCCGGGCGAAGACGTGATCATTCCGACGTCGGTTTCCGATGAGGATGCGAGGAAGAAGTATCCGGATGGCTTCAAGACCCTGAAACCGTATTTGCGCTTGGTGCCGCAACCCAAGTAGGCCCTGGTGGGTGACCTGTACACCGCTCCTGCGGGGACGGTGTGCAGGGGAATGCTGTTCACTTAAGCATAGGAATTTATGTAAAACGTGGGGTGTACATATCCATTCCTGCGGTAACGGATATACCCCCAATCCAAACATTCAATCACACCAGATATTTACGAAACCACCCCAGCGCCCGCTCCCAGGCCAGCTTCGCCGCCGCCTCGTCATAACGCGGCGTGGAGTCGTTGTGAAAGCCATGGTTGGCGCCGGGATAGATATAGGCTTCATAGGTCTTGCCGCCGGCCTTCAGCGCCTGCTCATAGGCGGGCCAGCCTTCGTTGATGCGCGTATCCAGTTCACCGTAGTGCAGCATCACCGGCGCCTTGATCCGGGGCACATCCTTGGCGTGCGGTTGCCGGCCGTAGAACGACACGGCGGCGCCCAGTTCCGGGTAAGCCACGGCTGCCGCATTGGTGACGCCACCGCCATAACAGAACCCGGTGATGCCGACTTTTCCACTGGCGTCGGGATGCTTCATCATCCACTCGACGGCGGCGAAGAAGTCATTCATGAGCTTTTGCGGGTCGACCTTTTCCTGAAGTGCACGGCCCTTGTCGTCGTTGCCGGGGTAACCGCCGACCGAACTCAGGCCATCCGGGGCGAGGGCGATGAAACCGGCCTTGGCCAAGCGCCGCGCGACGTCCTCGATATAAGGGTTGAGCCCGCGGTTTTCATGGACGACCACCACCGCCGCGACCTTGCCGGCGGCTTTTGCCGGACGCACCAGATAGGCGCGCACCTGCCCGTTGCCCTTGGGAGAGGGGTAGGTGACGTACTCGGCGATGATGTCCGGGTCGGTGAATTCGACCTGTTCGGCAAGGGCGTAATCCGGGCTCAGGGACGCCAGCAGCGCACCAGCGGTCAAGCCACCCAGGGTGAACAGCGCGGCGCGGTCGAGAAATTCGCGCCGGTTGATCAGGCCATGGGCGTAGTAGTCGTAGAGTTCCAGCAGTTGCGGGGAAAAGTCTTTTGCAGTGAGACGGGGCATCGGTGCGCTTCCTCTTCGGCGGATTGATGGTTCTTGCAGCGACATGCCCTGTGGTCAACCGAGGCACTGCGCCCCGGCTTTCGCCACTTGTGCATCCTGCTCGGCCTTGACCCCGGACACCCCGACCGCGCCGATCACCTGGCCGTCGACCATGATCGGCACCCCGCCTTCGAGGGAGGTCAGCAGCGGGGCCGACAGAAAGGCCGTACGCCCACCGTTGACCATCTCTTCATAGCCTTTGGATTCACGCCGCCCCAGGGCCGAGGTGCGGGCTTTTTCCGTGGCGATGTAGGCGCTGATGGGCGGCGCGCCATCAAGGCGTTCGAGGGCCAGGGGATGTCCTCCGTCATCGACCACGACAATGGTCACCGGCCATTGGTTGGCCTGGGCTTCGGTGCGCGCGGCAGCGAGGATCCGGCTGATTTCGACCTGGCTCAGGACGGCTTTGCGGTTCATGGGCGTTCTCCAGTGGGCGTTATTGGGACAAGGCGTCTTCGACCAGTTCGATCCAGTGCCGAACGGGGGTGCGACCCGCGCCGTCGAGGTGCGACTGGCAACCGATATTGGCGGTGACGATGACTTCGGGGTAGCCGCTTTCCAGGGCATTCAACTTGTTGTCGCGCAGCTGTCGGGCCAGTTCCGGTTGGGTCAGCGAATAGGTGCCCGCCGAACCGCAGCACAAATGGCTGTCTGGAACAGTGGTGAGGTTGAACCCCAGGCGGATCAGCAGCTTCTCCACCGCGCCGCCGAGTTTTTGCGCGTGCTGCAAGGTGCAGGGGCAATGGAACGCCACGCGGTGGGCGTTGTGGATGCCCAGTTGTTCCAACGGTTCGTCGCGCAATACTTCCACCAGGTCCCGGGCCAGCGCGCTGACCTTTTTCGCCTTGTCGGCATAGGCTGGATCGCGTTCGAGCAGGTGCCCGTAATCCTTGATAAAGGCACCGCAACCGCTGGCGGTTTGCACGATGGCCTCGGCGCCTTGTTCAATACCCGGCCACCAGGCGTCGATGTTGTGCCGGGCCCGATCGAGGCCAGCCGCCTGGGCGTCCAGGTGATAATCCACGGCACCGCAACACCCGGCCTCGCGGGCCGGCATGACGCTGATGCCCAGCCGGTCCAGTACCCTGGCGGCAGCCACGTTGGTATTGGGCGACAGTGCGGGCTGCACGCAACCTTCGAGCATCAATACCTGCCGGGCATGGCGGGTGGCGGGACGCTGCTTGGGCACCGGGAGGTTGCGCGGCAGTTTGCCCTGCAGCGTACCGGGCAGCAGCGCGCGCAGTGTCTGGCCACTGTTGACCAGGTGTTTGAACAGGTCCGGATGCGGCACCAGCTTGCGCAGTCCCTCGCGCAACAGGCGCTGGCCAATCGGACGCGGCACCGCTGCATCGACCACGGCGCGACCAATGTCCAGCAAATTATGGTAATCGACCCCCGAAGGGCAGGTGGTCTCGCAGTTGCGGCACGACAGACAGCGATCCAGGTGCAGTTGGGTCTTTGCCGTGACTTCGTTGCCTTCCAGCACCTGCTTGATCAGGTAGATGCGCCCGCGCGGGCCATCGAGCTCATCGCCGAGTAACTGATAGGTCGGGCAGGTAGCGTTGCAAAAACCGCAGTGCACGCAGGTGCGCAGGATGCTGTCGGCTTCTTCGGCGCGGGGCAATCGGCGGGCGCGTTCGCTCAAGGTGGTCTGCATGATTCATAACTCCGCGTACAGGCGTCCGGGGTTGAAGATGCGCTGGGGGTCGAGTTGCTGCTTGAGGCTCTGGTGGTAACGCAGCAGCGCGTCGGGCAGTGGCTGGAAGGGCGTGTCCGTGAGCCCGTGGCTATAGCAGGTGACGTGCCCGCCAGCCTCGGCGACGACCTGGCGAATGAACGTTGCCCGGGCATCGGACTTGAGCCAGCGCTGGGCGCCGCCCCAATCGATCAGTTGCCGACCGGGCAGGGACAGGCGCGGTGTGTTGTTGGGCACGGACAGGCGCCACAGTGGCTGGTCTTCATCGAAGAACGCCAGGCGCTGTTCGTTGAGATCGGCCCAATACGAAGCGTCGAGCACCTCGCCACCCAGGCGATCGCGGGCCGCCGCCACCGAGCCTTCGCCGCCCTCGAGCCGCAAGTGCAGGCACTCGCCGTCATGACAGGCGGCGCTGATCGGCAGCGGTTGCTGGCCCCATTCCGCCAGGCGCAGCAAAGCTTGCTCGACGTTCATTTGCAGGCTGATGCTCAGGGCCTGCCGGGGCTTGGGCAGGACCTTGAGCGAGACCTCGGTGATCAGGCCCAAGGTGCCGTAACTGCCGGCCATCAGGCGCGACAGGTCGTAACCGGCGACGTTTTTCATGACCTCGCCACCGAAACGCAAATGCTTGCCCAGCCCGGTAATCACCCGCGTACCCAGCACGAAATCCCTCACCGACCCCGACCACGGCCGACGCGGCCCGGACAGCCCGCAAGCGATCATGCCGCCGACGGTGGCGTCATCGCCGAAGGCCGGCGGTTCGCAGGGCAACATCTGCTGCGCGGCGTCCAGCACGCTTGCCAGTTCCGTCAGCGGTGTGCCACAGCGCGCTGTGATCACCAGTTCTGTCGGGTCATAGCGGACAATGCCCCGGTGCGATCGTGTATCGAGTATTTCCCCCGCCGTCACGCGGCCCAGGAACGCCTTGCTGTTGGCGCCCTGAATCCGTAGCGGCGTGGCGTTGGCCAACGCCTGGTTGACCTGCTCCAGCAGCGCTGTGCTGTCATCGAGATCAGCAGGTGGGTGCATCAGAAACGCTCCAGGTCGGGGAAGGGCAGTTTTCCTGCGTGCACATGCATGGCACCAAACTCGGCGCAGCGGTGCAGGGTCGGTATGTTCTTGCCGGGATTGAGCAGTCCGCCGGGGTCGAAGGCCGCCTTGACCGCATGGAACAGGGTCAGCTCATCGCTGTTGAACTGCGCGCACATCTGATTGATCTTTTCCCGGCCTACGCCGTGTTCCCCGGTAATGCTGCCGCCGACTTTCACGCACAGCTCGAGGATCTTGCCGCCCAGGGCCTCGGCGCGATCCAGTTCGCCCGGTGTATTGGCATCGAACAGGATCAGCGGGTGCATGTTGCCGTCGCCGGCATGGAACACGTTGGCTACTCGCAGGCCGTATTCGGCCGAGAGTTCGGCGATGGCCTTGAGCACGCCCGGCAGTTCACGACGCGGGATGGTGCCGTCCATGCAGTAGTAATCCGGCGACAGGCGGCCCACCGCCGGAAAGGCGTTCTTGCGTCCGGCCCAGAAGCGCACGCGTTCGGCCTCATCCCGGGCCTGGCGCACTTCGGTGGCGCCGGCCTGCTCGAGCACCTGGCGCACGCGGTCGCAATCGTCACGCACGTCGGCTTCGACGCCGTCGAGTTCGCACAGCAGGATGGCCTCGGCCTCCACCGGGTAACCGGCGTGGATGAAGTCTTCGGCAGCGCGGATGGCCAGGTTGTCCATCATCTCCAGGCCGCCCGGGATGATGCCGGCGGCAATGATGTCGCCGACGGCGTGGCCGGCTTTCTCCACGGAGTCGAACGCGGCCAGCAGCACCTTCGCGGACTGCGGCTTGGGCAGCAACTTGACCGTGACTTCGGTGATCACCCCAAGCATGCCTTCGGAGCCGGTGAACAAGGCCAGCAGGTCAAGGCCGGGGGAATCCAGGGCGTCGGAGCCCAGGGTCAGTTGTTCGCCGTCGACGGTGAGGGTGTCGACCTTGAGCAGGTTATGCACGGTCAGGCCGTACTTGAGGCAATGCACGCCGCCGGCGTTTTCGGCGACGTTGCCGCCAATCGAGCAGGCGATCTGCGAGGACGGGTCGGGCGCGTAGTACAGGCCGAACGGCGCGGCGGCCTGGGAGATCGCCAGGTTGCGCACTCCCGGCTGCACCCTCGCGGTACGGGCGGCGGGGTCGATCTGCAGAATCTGGTTGAAGCGGGCCATCACCAGCAGCACGCCTTTTTCCAGGGGCAAGGCGCCGCCAGACAGGCCGGTACCGGCACCCCGGGCGACGACCGGTACCCGGCGTGCGTGACACAGGCGCAATACGCCCTGGACCTGGGCGATGTCCCGCGGCAGCACCACCAGCATCGGCGTGGTGCGGTAGGCGCTCAGCCCGTCGCATTCGTACGGCTTGAGTTCTTCCTGCTGGTGCAGGATTTCCAGGTCGGGCAACTGCGTGCGCAAGGCCTGCAACAGCGCGGCCTTGTCGACCTCTGGCAGAGCGCCATCAACGCGTTCATCGTAGAGAATATTCATAGTCGTTTTACGATACTCCGTTCATGAAAGCCCGGGCGATTGCCGTAATGCTGGGTCACTGTAGGAGCGAGCATGCTCGCGATGGTCGTCAACGATAACGCGTGTTTACTGACTAAACGCAGCGTACTTGAGTCCATCGCGAGCATGCTCGCTCCTACAGTGAACAGCATTTGGGTGATTGCCCGGGTTGTCCGATCAATGGCCGCCCACCACCATATTGCTGAACGGTGCGACATAGGCCTGCAACGTCACCAGGCCGCCGACCAGGATCGCCAGGACGATCGAGTGGAAAAACACATAGCGCAGGATTTCCCCTTCATGGCCATACCAGCGGGTGGCGGTGGAGGCAACGACGATCGACTGGGCGTCGACCATCTTGCCCATGACCCCGCCGGAACTGTTGGCGGCGGCCATCAACACCGGGCTGAGCCCCAGTTGCTCGGCGGTGACTTTTTGCAAGCCGCCGAACAGCACGTTGGACGCGGTGTCCGAGCCGGTCAGCGCCACGCCGAGCCAGCCGAGCAGGGTGCCGAACATCGGATAGAAAATCCCTGTCGCGGCAAAGGCCAGGCCCATGGTCGCGTCCAGCCCCGAGTAGCGGGTGAGGAAGCCCAGGGCGAGCATCGCGGTAATGGTGACCAGTGAGTAGCGCACCACCCACAGCGTGCGTAGGTACTGGTGAACCAGCTGCGGGATGGAGTAGCCCATCAACAGCCCGCCGAGAATCGCCGACAGCAGAATGCCGGTGCCAGTGCTGGTGAACCACGTGAACTTGTAGATCGCTTCTTCGGTTTTCGGTGCAGGCACTACGGGCGGAATCTTTTCGATCTGCTGGTGAATCGTAGTGAAAGTCAGGACCGGGGCGAAAATCGGATTTGCCTCGCGCAACGGTTTACCCTGGGGATCCAGTTTGGCCGCGCTGGTGGCCGGATCGATCGCCGGGCGGGTGTCGAACATGTTCTTGAAGCCTTGGGTACCCCAGGCGAAAACGAAGACCGTGAGGATGATCCACGGCATCCAGGCGCGCATTACCGCGGGCTTGGCATCGCTGGCAAAGGCTGCGCTGGCGATCGGCTTTTCGTCATGCTCCTCGGCGATGGCCGAGTTATCGACGCGCCCGGACAGGGCGGCGGAGGTATGCACGGTGGCCGGTTTCCACACTTTGAGGAAACCCGTCAGGCAGGCCATGGAAATCAGCGCGGCGATCACGTCCACCAGCATCGGCCCGTGATAGTTGGACACGATGAACTGCGGGACGGCAAAACTGACCCCGGTCACCAGGATCGCCGGCCAGATTTCCAGCATCTTGCGCCAGCCGGCGAAGGCCCAGATCAGCCAGAAAGGCACGATTACCGAGAAGAACGGCAGTTGCCGTCCGACCATCATCGACAGCTCCATTTCATCGAGCCCGGTGACTTTGGCCAGGGTGATGATTGGCGTGCCCAGGGCCCCGAAGGCCACGGGCGCGGTATTGGCGATCAGCGCCAGGCCCGAAGCGGCCAGTGGTGAAAAGCCCAGGCCGATGAGGATCGCCCCGGTCACCGCCACCGGCGTACCGAACCCCGCTGCGCCTTCGAAGAAGGCGCCGAAACAGAAGGCGATCAGCAGCAATTGCAGGCGGCGATCGTCGGTGATCCGCGCCAGGGAGTCCTGCAGCACTTTGAACGAGCCGTTCTCGGTGGTCAGCCGGTGCAGGAAAATGATGTTCAACACAATCCAGCCGATGGGCAACAAACCGTTGGCGGCGCCGTACAACGCGGCCGACCCCGCCATGCCGGCGGGCATGCCGAAGGCGAAAATCGCGATCACCAGGGCCGAGGCCAGGGCGAGCAGTGCCGCCAGGTGTGCCTTGACATGGAAGAAGGCCAGGGCTGCGAGCATCACCACCACCGGCACGGCTGCCATGAGGGTCGAAAGCACCGGGTTGTTGAACGGATCGTAGATTTGCTGCCAGACCATGTTCCACCTCTGCTTTTTTGTTGTTGGGAGTGCAGCCCCTTGGGGGGGAGGTGGCCTCTAGTATAGGTGCCATTGCGCCGCTGTCAGGGCGCGGTGGCCGTCGCCTCGATCAGCGCTTGGCAGGCGGCTGAGCTAGCATTGCCGATAGGTCGAAACCAACCGTGGGAGGGGAGCAGCAATGACTGAGCGCCATATCGAGCACAAGGAGACGCTTTCGAACGGATGCAGCATCAAGGTCAAGGCCGAGATACTGAAGGACGGCTCATTGGGAATGTTCATCGGTGTTTACCGGCCGGACGGCTCGGTCATTGACGAAAACCACGATCCAAAACCCCATATGCTGGACATGGAAGCAGCGATGGACTGGGGAATTGACATTGCCAAGGGTATCGGCAACAGCCAGAGAACCTTGTAACGCATGGCTGGGGATTGGCGATGCGATATTCGCGAGCAGGCTCGCTCCCACAGGGGAAATTCGATCAACTGTGGGAGCGAGCCTGCTCGCGAAGCGTTTGATTTTTAATGCTTGAACATCACATGCCGCACAACGGTGTAATCCTCCAGCCCATACATCGACATGTCCTTGCCATACCCCGACAACTTCTGCCCGCCATGGGGCATTTCGCTGACCAG
>NZ_JBXAHO010000055.1:0-28844 GCF_058795195.1 Pseudomonas sp. GW823-FHT06B06
TACTTAGGGCCGGGCGGCGTTCCGTTTTTCCAAGTGACTCGCTGTAAGAGCGAAACCCTAGGTGGCCGTTACCGCAGCAACGGATATACACGCAATCTAAATTACAAATCTGCGGGGCTTCATCATGCGGGTTATCGGCGCGATTAAACGTTGGCCGCCAGCTTCCCACCCGCCAACCGTCGCTTGTACGCACTGTCACGATTGGCCAGCCACCAGTACAGCGGCGACGTAATCAACAGGCCCACCAACCAGGACAAATCCGCGCCGTTGATGTGCTCGGAAATCGGTCCGACATACAGCGGCGTGTTCATGAACGGGATCTGAACCACGATGCCGATCGCGTAGGCCAGCAGCGCCTGCGGATTGTAGCGACCGTAGATACCGCCATCGACGTGGAAGATCGAATCGATGTCGTACTTGCCTTTGTGAATGGCGTAGAAGTCGATCAGGTTGATCGCTGTCCACGGCACCAACACCACCAGCAATACCAACACCATGTCGACGAAGTGGCCGATGAAGTCAGCGGAGGCACCGACGGCGGCAAAGCAGCAGGCCGCGAGCACAATGACCGAGAGCACGGCGCGGCTCTTGGCGGTGGGGATCCAGCGGTAGGCGAAGGTTTGTACCAGGGTGATCAGCGACAGCACGGCGCCATAGAGGTTGAGTGCGTTGTGGCTGATGACGCTAAGCAGGAACAGCACCAGCATCAGCGGGCCGATGGAACCGGTGGCGAGCTTGACCGCGTCCATGGTGTCCATGCCGACTGGCGTGGCCAGTACGGCGACGGCGCCGAAGACGAACGAGAGGCTGGAACCGAGCACTGTGCCCAGGTAGGTGGTCCAGAAGGTGGCCGCCACGGGCACATTGGCCGGCAGGTAGCGCGAGTAGTCGGACACGTAGGGCGCGAAGGCGATTTGCCACAGCGCGGCCAGGGAAACCGTTGCCAGCCAGCCGGAAATGTTGAAACCGCCACGGGTGAGGAAATCGTCAGTCTGCACGTGGGTCAGGATGTAGCCGAAGCCCAGCACGATGCCGATGCCCAATACCCAGGTGCCGATACGGTTGAGCACGTGGATGAAGCGATAGCCGATGATGCCGATGATGCCCGAACCCAGGGCACCAATGACGATGCCCACCGGTACCGGCACGCTATCAACCACGCCGTGCAGGGATTTGCCGGCCAGCACGATGTTGGACGCGAAGAAGCCGATGTACATGACGCCGGCGATCAGCACCACCAGCAGGGCACCCAGGGAACCGAACTGGGCGCGGCTCTGGATCATCTGCGGGATACCCATCTGCGGTCCCTGGGCCGAGTGCAGGGCCATCAGCACGCCGCCGACCAAGTGGCCGACGAGGATGGCGACGATGCCCCAGACCAGGTTCAGGTGGAACATCTGCACGCCGAGGGCGCCGGTGACGATGGGCAAGGGGGCGATGTTGCCACCGAACCACAGGGTGAACAGGTCTCGGGTCTTGCCATGACGATCTTGCGGCGGCACGTAGCCGATCGTGTGTTTCTCGATGAGCGGGGCGCTCGTTGCTGCAGTGGTTACCATGATGAACTCCAAGGCAAAGTGAGTACGTGGACGTACTTCGGTGAGCGTCGCGCGAACGACGCTTTTCTTGTTGGAGCGATCATGTGCAATGGATCGGGATAGATAAATTAGTAAGTTTGTTGCCTCAAACCTTAAAAAATATATGCCGTGGCTGCGCTCGCCTCCGGTATGTTCAGCCTTGACGCAAAACCCTTGTGGGCGCTGTCGATTCCTTGACTTTCCGGAGGTCCCCATGGCCGCTTACAACCTGCGCCAACTCAGATATTTCGTCACCACGGCCGACTGCGGCAGCGTGGCCGAGGCTTCGCGCAAGCTCTATATCGCGCAACCATCGGTGTCGACGGCGATCAAGCACCTGGAAGAGAGTTTTGGCGTGCAACTGTTCATCCGACATCACGCCCAGGGCGTTTCACTGACGCCGAGCGGCTCGCGGTTCTACCGCAAGGCCCAGGAGCTGCTGCGGGTCGCCCATGAGTTTGAGCAAAATGCCCTGGCGGACAATGACGTGGTGGCGGGGCAGATCGATATCGGCTGTTTTGAAACCGTGGCGCCGCTGTACCTGCCGCGCCTGATCGCCGGTTTCAAGGCACGTTGGCCGGGGGTGGAAATCCGCATTCGCGATGGCGAGCAGCAGGAGTTGGTGCAAGCGTTGACCGCCGGCAGCATCGACATGGCCATGGTCTTCGAACACGACCTGGACAGCACGATCGAGACGGTGGCACTGATGCCGCCGCAGCAACCCTACGCCTTGCTTCCCGCGGACCACCGCTTCGCGCAGCAGGCGAAAGTTTCGCTGCACGACCTGGTGCTGGAGCCGATGATCCTGCTGGATGTGGTGCCCAGCCGAACCTATTTCGTGAGCATCTTCGAAGAGCGCGGGCTGACGCCGAATATCGTCTTCAGTTCGCCTTCGATCGAAATGGTCCGGGGGATGGTAGGACGGGGTTTCGGCTTTTCGATCCTGGTGACCAAACCGTTTTCCGAATACACCTATGACGGGCAAAAAGTCGTGTGCGTGCCGCTGGCCGAAGCCGTGACCGGCTCCGGGTTGTCAGCGGCGTGGTTGCGCAGGGCGCAGCTGACCAAGCCGGTGCAGCTGTTCGTGGACTACTGTCAGGAAGAACTGGCCCGGCTCTATACCTGAGCATCGGGCCAGCCATCAGTTGCCGATCGCCAGCAGCATCCGTTGCAGCATGGCATCGCAGCCATGCAGTTGCTCCAGGCTGACGAACTCGTCGGGTTTATGACCTTGCTCCATGCTGCCGGGGCCACACACCACCGTCGGGATTCCCGCCGCGTCGAACAGGCCGCCCTCGGTGCCGAACGCCACCGTACCGAAATCCCGAGAGCCGGAGAACGCCGCGATCAACTCAGCGGCTTCGCTGCGGGCATCGGTGGCCAGGCCGGGGTACGCCGACAACTCACTGAAACGGATCTCGCTGTGCTCACTCACGGCGCGCATGCGCGGCAACAGTTGCTGCTCGGCGTAGGCCTGCAGTTCCTGCGCCACCCGGCGCGGGTCATGTGAGGGCAGGGCGCGAACCTCGAAGTCGAAGCGGCAGTCGGCCGGGACGATGTTCAAGGCCTTGCCGCCGCCAATCACGCCGGTCTGCACCGTGGAGAACGGTGGATCGAAACGCGCGTCATGGAGTTCGGGGGCCTTGAGCCGTTGGCCGATGCGCCCCAGTTCACTGACCAGCTCGGCCGCGTATTCGATGGCATTCACCCCAAGCGGGGCGTAGGCCGAATGGCAGGCGTGACCGTGGATGTCACAGCGCATCGCCAGCTTGCCCTTGTGGCCCAGCACCGGTTTGAGTTCGGTGGGTTCGCCAATGATGCACAGCATGGGTTTGACCGGTCGTTGTTCCAGGGCCTTGAGCAGGGAGCGCACGCCCAGGCAGCCGACTTCTTCATCGTAGGACAGGGCGATATGCACCGGCAATCGCAACGAGGCCTGCACCAGCGATGGCACCAGGGCGAGCACGCAGGCGATGTAGCCCTTCATGTCCGCCGTGCCGCGACCGTACAGTTTGCCCCCCAGCTCGGTGAGCTGAAACGGCGCGACGGTCCACGGCTGGCCGTCGACGGGCACCACGTCGGTGTGCCCCGAGAGCACGATGCCTGGCCGGTCCGCCGGGCCGATCGTGGCAAACAGATTGGCCTTGCTGCGCTCCTGGTTGTAGACCAGTTGGCACGGCACATCGAAACCTGCGAGGTAGTCGCGGACAAACTCGATCAGCTGCAGGTTGGATTCGCGGCTGGTGGTGTCGAACGCCACCAGCGTTGCGAGCAGATCGCGGCTGGCGCTCATCGATCGTCTCCGGCGACACCATAGCCAGGGGACCTGTCGGGCGCCAGGGCGCGGTCGATATAGTCCTGGACTTGCGGACGGTAGGCCTGCCAGAGTTTTTGCAGCTGGCCAATCGGGTCTTCATCGGCCCAGTCGACCCGCAGGTTGACGATCGGCCAAGTCAGTTCCCCGACAACCAGCACCGCGGCCGAATGCACTGGCCCGGCTTCGCCACCGGCCGCCATGCCGCCTTGCATCGCCGCGAGCAAACGGTCGGCCAGATGGCCTTCGGCCTGTTCGAAGGCGCTGACCATGGCCTCGATTACGCCGGGGGCCGCGAGCATGTTGCCGGCCGCCACGCATTGCTCGCCGGACACCGCATTGTGCTTGCCCAGGGTTTGCGCACCGCTGAAGTGCGCGGTGCGGCCGAGGTGGTCGATGGCAGTGATCTGCCGGTACTGGCTGTAGCCGTTGCGGGTCAGCACCTTGTCCAGGGCCTCCGCAGGTGCGAGGCCTTGCTCCATCAAGGCGAGGGTTTCCGGGCCAAGGGAGGGCAGGGTGATGTTTTGCGTGGAGACGGCACCCACACCGGGCAGCAACCAGGGGCAGCGGGCGCCGACGGCGATGCTCGAGGAGCTGATGGCGATGCCGAACTGGCCGGTTTCGGGGCAGCGGGCGGCTATGGAAAAGGTCATGGCTGTGCTCCTTATTCCGGGATCACCGCGATCACATCAATCTCCATCAGCCACTGTGGCTGACCCAATGCCGTCACCACCAGCCCGGTGGAAATCGGGAACACGCCTTTGAGCCACTTGCCCACTTCCTGATACACCGGTTCGCGGTAGCGCGGGTCGATCAGGTAGGTGGTGGTCTTGACGATGTGGCTCAGGTCGCTGCCGGCTTCTTCCAGCAGTTGCTTGACGTTGCGCATGGCTTGCTCGGTCTGTGCCCGCGGATCGCCGAGGCCAACGAGGTTACCTTCGAAATCGGTGCCGACCTGGCCACGCACATAGACGGTATTGCCGGCGCGGACGGCCTGGCACAGGTCGTTGTCCAGGCTCTGGTTCGGGTAGGTTTCCTTGGTGTTGAACATGCGGATGCGGGTATGGGTTGGCGTAGTCATTTAAAACTCCTGGAGTATGGGGGCCGGCGCGGTTCACGCGCCGGGCAGATATCAAGCGCTGACGGTTGTCTTGTTAGCGGCCGGGGCGTTTTCGGCCTCGCGTTGGCCAGCATCGCGGTACTCGAGGTAGGTGCGCTGGATGGCGATGTGATCGGCCACATACTTGGCGTCATGCCACACGCCCCAGATGAACGAGGAGCCACGGCGGGACTGCCAGGGCAGGCCAAGGAAATACACGCCAGGTTCGCTGGACACACCGCGCTGGTGCTGCGGCTTGCCGTTGTCGTCAAAGGCGTCGACCTTCAGCCAGCTGTAGTCCACGGCAAAACCGGTGGCCCAGATGATCGACGTCACGCCGGCCTTGGCCAGGTCGAGCTCGAGGATCGGCTGGGTGACACAGTCCGGCTCCGGGAAGGTATGACGTGCTTCGGGTTCTTCCGGCAGGTCCAGGCCATTGCGTTCGATGTAGGCATCGGCGGCATCGAGCAAGGCCAGGTAGTTTTCATCGCCCCGGGCCAGGTTCTCCGCCAGGTTCGGCTGGAAGGTCGCCACGCTGCCATTGAACGCTTGGGTCAGGCCCACCAACACCATGCCGGCATGCGCCAAGCCACGGAAATCCACGGTGCGGCCACCCTGGGCGCCACTGACGGCGATGGTCACGTGTTCGCGACCGGGTTTCATGGCGGCCTGGTCCCATTCGCCGAGCACGCCCAGCCACCAGCAGAAATCGCGATTGCGATAGGCGCGGGGCGGGCGATCGTGGGCGCCGACCGACAGGTAGACCTGCTTGCCCGAGCGCTGCAGTTCATCGGCGATCTGCACCCCCGAGGAACCTGCGCCCACCACCAGCACGGCGCCCTCGGGCAATTGTCCGGGATTGCGATAGTCGGCGGAGTGGATCTGCAGCAATTGTGCATCTTTGGGGGCGATCGGCGGGATCACCGGACGCTGGAAGGGCCCCGTGGCAGCCACCACGCGGCTGGCCTCGATCACGCCTTGGGAGGTCTCGATGGTGAAGCCCGGGCGGCCGACATTGCGTTCGACTTTCTTCACTTCCACACCGGTGCGGATCGGCGCCTTGAACTTGCGGGCATACGCTTCGAAGTAATCGGCCACGCGCTCCTTGGGGGCAAAACCATCGGGGCTGATATCGTCGAATTCCAGGCCCGGAAAACGGTCGTGCCAGGCCGGACCATTGGCCACCAGCGAATCCCAGCGGCCGGTGCGCCAGCGCTCGGCGATACGGTTGCGCTCCAGCACCAGGTGCGGCACGCCGAGCTTGCTCAGGTGTTCACTCATGGCGACGCCGGCCTGGCCGGCGCCAACAATCAAGGTATCTATTATTGTTTTATCAATGGTCATCTCTTTGCCCTTCGAAGTTGGATAAAGGTCTATGTCGACCTGCCATTTCTTGGGCTCAAGACTAGGGATCAGCCTGATATCGGTAAAATATTATTAAGCTGGCATTTGAGTATAAATAACTGATGCAGAGCGTTTGCGGCGTGGGGTTGGCGAGGGTGGGATTGAACGTTCGTCGGCCGGCACCCTGCAATCGCTGCCCATTCCATCACGGCTGCTAAGCTTCGACCTTGCCACGTACTGGCCTGCCCAGGGCCCGGAAGGGGCAAGCGATTGTCGGCAATCTGCACGGAGGCAGGCAATGGTGATCAAGCACACAGGTCCTGCAAGTGCAGAGGGTACTGCCGTGCCGCTCGATCCTGAAGAGATGGAGCGGGTGCTGGCGTTGCTGCTGGCCAGTCCGTTGTTCGCCAGGTCCCGGCGCATGGGCAGTCTGTTGCGGTTTCTGGTCGAACACGACCTGCAATCGGCCCATGTTCCCCTGACCGAACACGCCATCGGTATCGCCGTGTTTCGTCGCGATCCGGCGGTGTATTGCACCGGTGACGATCCGGTGGTGCGGGTGCAGGTGGGGCGGTTGCGGCGCAAACTCGCCAGCCATTACGCCACGGTGGGGCAGCAGGAACCGGTGCGACTGAGCATTGCGCCTGGTTGTTATCGCCTGGCCTATCAGCGACTGCGCCCCAATGCAGGGGCCGCGTACCACCCTGTCTTGCAGATCCAGCCCTTTACCTGCATTACCCGCGAGGGCGATGACTTTGCGCGTGGCCTGTGCGAGGAGCTCAGTTGTCGCCTGTTCGAGTCGTTCGAGCAGGCACAGACCGGTGGCAACCATGTATTGATAAGGATGCCGCGCAGCAGTGTGAAAACAACGAATGCCCGGCGTGGCGGCCGCTACTGCTATTGCCTGGAGGGCAGCGTGCGGGTCGAGCCGGCACGGGTTCGGGCATCGCTGCGGTTGGTGGATGCGGCGCAGGGGCGGATTCGCTGGTCGGCCCAGTTTGATCGCAATCAGCCCTATGGCATTGCTACCCAGGAGGATCTGGCAGCCTCTATCTGCCTGTCGCTAGCGGGTTATTTTGCCCAAGCTCCATTCGATGAATAGAGGGGGCAACGCGTGGTTGCCCCCGCTGCGCTCATCAAACGGTTTTCCATTGACCGCCTTCGTAAAGGCGACCTGCGGTGTTATCGAAGGTCAGGTCGATTTCGATCGCCTTTGAGCGTGAGGTACTGAACATGGTACTGGTCTGCACATCCTGTTCGAACCATACGAGGATAGTTTCCACAGGAGTCAGTACGGTATTGCCGGTGACCACCCGATTGACGGCCACGTAGATGGGTGTACTGACCTGATTGCCATCGATGCCGGTGGACAACTGGTTGATCCCCGGATGGATTGGCGCGAAGTTGTTCACGAACGTCACGGAAACTTCGGGCCCGCCCGTGACTGCCGGGCTCAGCAAGCCGTGTTCATCGAGTGTCGAGGTTTGCCCCAAACCGATATTGACGACATTGGTCGAGACTTTGACTTGTACGTTTTCCTGGAACACGTTGGTGGCGAACAGCTGATACAGCGGCGTCCAGCTGAATTCGTTATTGCTCAGGTAGGCGGAGTAGGACTGCCAGACCACGTTGTAGTCGGCAGTACCGACTTTCTTGGCGAAGCACAGCTTGTAGCCGGACTTCTTCAGCTGGGTCAGGTCGTCTGGGGCAATTTCAATGGTTACGGTTTTTTGCGAAGCCGCCAGGGCGGACCTCAAGACCCGACCGTAATCGGTGGATTTCAGCGCAGTGGCAGCACCCATGATCGACTTGACGGCTTCTTGCACATCATTGTGAAGCTGCTGGCTTTGTTGGCTGACAGCGATTGATTTGCTCATGGTTTCCCTCTTCCTTGGTGGTGTGTCGGGCAGACGATGGGCCGCTAGCGGTCAAGCCGGTCGGTCCATCGAGGCTTTCAATCTAGGCGCATGGGGCAGGGTGCCCAAGTGTCTTGGCGTTACAGGCGGGTATCGGGGTTGTATCAAACGTTATTACGATTGGTTTGTAGGCTTTTTTCCGCATCTAAGTGCGAAATTTCCTAAAGTGCAATTGAGGTGAGAAAAGTTGAAAGTAGGATACTTCATTGATGCTGTAGGATGCCTAAATATGTCCTGAGGACAGACTTAAATTGAAACTGAATTTCCAAATAACCTCGACATCTTTCTTGTTTGATTGTCTAGGCTTGTCGAACGTAGTCCTTGCAATTTTATTGTCAAGGAAGTGGTTATCACGAAAAAACGGGAGGGGTTATGGCTTCAAGCAGCTTTCAGAACGAAGTGCCAAAGGCACGGGTCAACATAAAACTCGACCTGCATACCGGCGGTGCGCAGAAAAAAGTCGAATTACCGCTGAAGCTGATGGTCATGGGTGACTACAGCAATGGCAGGGAACAGCGCCCCTTATCAGCCCGAAGCAAGGTTTCAATCAACAAAAACAACTTCGATAGCGTCTTGGCGGAGTTTACTCCGGTGTTGAAAGTGGCCGTGGAAAATACCCTGGTCGATGACGCTGGCGACGCCTCGGTCGAGCTGAAGTTCCAGCGCATGAAGGACTTCGAGCCGGAGCAGGTGGCGCGGCAAATCCCGCATCTGCGCGCGCTTTTGGCCATGCGCAACCTCTTGCGTGACCTCAAGTCGAATCTGCTGGACAACGCCACCTTTCGTCATGAGCTGGAACGTATCCTCAAGGATGATGCGCTCAGCGACGAGTTGCGCGCCGAGTTGGCCACGTTGGTACCGGAAGAAAATCGTTAATCCACTTCGGTTCGTTTAAAGGGAAGTTACTTTAATGTCCATCGAAAGTTCTAACGTGCAATCGCGCGACGCTACAGTGTTGTCCGAAGAAAGAGGCGTATATGGCGCACTGTTTGGCAAGATCAATCTCAGTCCGGTCGAAACCCTGAGTAGTATCGAAGTATTTCAAAATACCGAGGCGCTCTCCGAAGTGTCCGCCGATGAGCGAGTAACGGCGGCTGTCAGTGTATTTCTGAAACTGCTGGGGCAGTCTTCGCAGAAATTCGAACGCCTGGATAAAGTCCTGCTCGATGAACACATTGCAGCCCTGGATACGCAAATCAGCCGGCAACTCGATGCGGTGATGCACCACCCCGATTTCCAGCGGGTCGAGTCAACCTGGCGCGGAGTCAAGTCGCTGGTCGACCAGACCGATTTTCGTCAGAACGTGCGCATTGAATTGCTCGATATCAGTAAGGAGCATCTGGTCCAGGATTTCGACGATGCACCGGAAATTGCGCAAAGCGGCCTGTACATGCATACCTACACCCAGGAGTACGACACTCCCGGCGGGGAGCCCATTGCCGCCGCGATCTCCAACTATGAGTTCGATTGCAGGCCGCAGGATATCGCCCTGCTGCGCAACATTTCCAAAGTCGCGGCCGCCGCGCACATGCCCTTCATTGGCACGGTTGGCCCGGCCTTCTTCGGCAAGCGCTCGATGGAAGAAGTGGCCGCCATCAAGGACATCGGCAACTATTTTGACCGTGCCGAATACCTGAAATGGAAGGCGTTCCGCGACAGTGACGACGCTCGTTACATCGGCCTGGTCATGCCCCGTGTCCTGGGGCGCCTGCCTTATGGGCCGGACACCGTTCCGGTGCGCAGCTTCAACTACGTCGAGAGCGTCAAGGGCCCGGACCACGACAAGTACCTATGGACCAGCGCCTCGTTCGCCTTTGCCGCCAACATGGTCAAGAGCTTCATTGCCAATGGCTGGTGCGTGCAGATCCGCGGGCCGCAGTCGGGCGGCGCGGTGACCGAACTGCCGATCCACCTCTACGATCTGGGCACCGGCAACCAGGTAAAGATTCCTTCGGAAGTCATGATCCCGGAGACTCGCGAATTCGAATTCGCCGACCTCGGTTTCATCCCGCTGTCGTATTACAAGAACCGCGACTACGCGTGCTTCTTCTCCGCCAACTCGACCCAGAAAGCGGCCCTGTACGACACCGCCGATGCGACCGCCAACAGCCGCATAAATTCGCGCCTGCCCTACATTTTTCTGCTGTCGCGCATTGCCCATTACCTAAAGCTGATCCAGCGCGAGAACATCGGCACCACCAAGGACCGGCGCTTGCTGGAGCTGGAGCTGAACAAGTGGATTGGCGGGCTGGTCACCGAGATGACCGACCCGGGCGACGACCTGCAGGCCTCGCACCCGCTGCGTGACGCCAAGGTCACCGTGGAAGACATCGAGGACAACCCGGGCTTCTTCCGCGTCAAGCTGTACGCCGTGCCGCACTTCCAGGTCGAAGGCATGGACGTCAATCTTTCGCTGGTGTCGCAGATGCCCAAGCGCAAGGCCGACGGCGTTCGCGGGGAATCCAGGTCTTGAAAATCGACCGTCCCGTATGGTCTGCGGGGGCGCTGCTGTGCCCCCAGCAGTTCCAGCAGCAGGCACGCTGGGAAGCCTGGTCCAACGATCGCCTGGCACATTTGTCTCTGGTCCACCCCTGGGGGGTTCAGGCGGTGGCGTTTGATACGGAGGCCCTGCGCCTCGGCAAGCTCAAGGCCACGCAGTTATGCCTGCGCATGCCTGATGGCACCTTGGTTGATAGCGATCTGGTGGATCGTTTGCCCTGTGCTCTGGAATTGACCCACCTGCTTTCCGGTGAAGTTCAGGACGCTACGGTGCTCTTGGCCTTGCCGCTGGAACAGGCCAATGGCAACAACTGCTTGCTCGATAGCACCAAGGTCGAGCGACCGACGCGCTATCGGCAGGACTGGCGCAATGTGCAGGATTTCTACGATGGCGAGTCGCAACAGATCGGCGTGCTCGAACACGCGCTGAGCCTGCGCTTTGCCCACGACGACAACGCCGATTACCTGACCTGCCCAATCGCGCGCTTGATGCCGGACGGGCAGGGTGTATGGGGCCTCGACAGCGCTTATGTGCCACCACTGCTCGAGTTCGCGGCTCATTCGGGATTGCTGGCTCAGCTGGATAACCTGCTGATCCAGTTGTCCGCCAAGCGCCAACGGCTGATGGGCATGCGTCGTGAAAGTAACCAGCGCATGGCCGACTTTGCCGTAGCCGATGTATCGCTGTTCTGGCTGCTCAATGCCTTGAACACCTATCAGCCGATTCTGGCGGATCTCAAAACCCATCCGGCACAGCATCCCGAGCTGGTCTATCGGGAACTGGCCAAGTTGGCCGGAGGCCTGCTGACCTTTTCCCTGGAACACGACATCGAGCAGATCCCGCCTTACCGGCATGAGCATCTGGAAAGCGTCTTTCCACCGCTGTTGCGCCTGGTTTCCACCTTGCTGGAGGCCAGCCTGCCTTCGCGTGTCATTGCCCTGGAGCTTGCGGAGGACGGCGCCAATCGCTGGAAGGTCAGCCTCAATGATCCACGTCTGCGTGAGCGTGAAGGTGCCGATTTCTATCTGTCAGTGCGTTGCCGCTTGCCGGCAGCACAGGTGCAGAGCCAGTTTCCGCGCTTGTGCAAGATCGGCACGCCGGATGAAGTCGATCAGCTGATCAACGCCGCGCTCGATGGTGTGCCGTTGCAGCCGCTCAGCCATGTCCCGGCAGCCATTCCACTGAGGCTGGAAAACCAGTATTTCGACCTGGATCTCGACCACGCCAAGGGCCAGGCGGTGCTGGCTGCGGGGGTCTGCGCCTTCTACGTCCCGAGCACGCTGGCCGAGGTCAAACTTGAACTCTTTGCGGTGTTGCGCGCATGAACCTGAAAGCCTCAAGAAAACCTACCGCACTGGCGGTGGATATCGACGCCTTGCTGCAGGACAGCTACCTGCTGGTGGTGGAACTGCGCCAGGGGGCATCGACGCTCGCTGGCACGGCGCTGTGGGACCTTTGCGTCAAGCAGGTCGAGCATGTTCGCCAGTTGCTCCAGCTCGCCGGCCTGAACCCGCGCAGCATCGATCACATCAGCCATGCCCAGTGCGCCTTGCTCGATGAAACCGTACTCCGTGTCGAAACGCAGGCTCGCGATGCCTGGACGAAAGAGCCCTTGCAAGCGAAGTTCTTCAATCGCCACCAGGCCGGCGAGTTCCTGTATGAAGACATGCGCGAAGTCTTGCGTGATCCTGCGCCTGATCCACTGGTGCTGACAGTGTTCCATCGGGTGTTGATGCTGGGCTTCCAGGGGCGTTACCGCGATGCCGGCGACCCTGTGCGCGAGCAGTTGTTGAGCACCTTCCATGCGCAGGTCGCCCCTTTGGGAATCAGCCGCTCGCTGGCGACAACAGTGAAGATCGGACAGCGACTGCGCATGCGCTTGTGGCCACATTCGCCGCTGGCCCATGGTCTGCTTGTAGGGCTGCTCTTCGTCGGTCTGTGGTGGGGGCTTGACCAACTGTTGGCCAATCTCCTCAACTCGGTTTTGCCTGGTGAGGCCTGAAATGAGGCCAATAACCCTGGCCCAGATGCGCGGTCTCTGGTTGTGGGCGGGCGCGCTGTCATTGACATTGTTGATAGTCGTGCCATTGGCCTGGGGCCTGCGGGCAACAGCTGTTCTGGCCGTCGTCTGCGTCATGGTCGTGGCCTGGAACCGGCTGGGGCGCCGTGCAACGTCAATGAGCGCATCATTGATCCTGGCCGAGAATACATCGTTGCCTCCGGCAGCCTACCGCCAACCAGTGGTGCTGGTCTGTGGCGATGGTCTTGTGGAGTTGTTCGGCGAGACACCCGTGGAACAACTGGCCTTGCGCACGACCCACCAGGGTTGCTATGTGCGGGTACCCGAGCTTGAGCAACTGCCTACGCTCACCGCCGGCCTGATGACACTGCGCCCGGAATGGAGTAGGCAGCTCAGCGTCATGTTCATCGTCAACCCGGCCGAGCAGGACGACAGCGCCGTACTGGCTGCACGGGTGCGTGCTTTGCGTTATCAGCTAGGTATCGTCCGAAAGGGCGACATTGCGCTGCCGCTACTGTTGGCGACTTACTTGCAAGCCCCGACCGCAGAGGCTGTCTGGTTCAGTTGGGAGGACGCAGAGGATAGCCCCTGGGTACGCGAGGCCGGAGCCTGCACCAGCCTGGCCGACTGGCAAAGTCACCCTTCAGACAGTGCAACGCGCGCTGCCCGCATGCACGCCAGCGTAAAGCTGAACAGTGTCGTGGCATGGCTCGATCACACGGTATTGCCTCACTTGTCGCCCCGCGATGCCCGCGATCCTGACGGTCTGCCGAAGGTTTGTGCTGTCACCTTCGTACCGCTGCTCGCGCAATCAGTCACGGGCAACTTATGGCAACAATGGCTGCGCAACAAGGTTGCACTGCTTGACGCCAGGCAAGCTGAGCCAGGGCAGTGCATATCCATGCCTTTCCCCGATCCCTTGCTGGCGCTGCTTCCCATGCAGGCTCAACGCGCTCTCTTGCACCGTGCGAGCGTCATCGCCTGGTGGTTGTTCGCCGTTGCCGGGATAACAGCGTTGGCCAGCTCGGCCTGGCAGAACACCCTGTTGGTCCGCCAGGTCAGTGACGACTTGCGTCGTTACAACGCCCTCCCGGTGACTGGGCAACCTGAACGGCCTGAATACATCCTGCGCGAGCAGGCGCTGACGGTGCTGCGCGAGGATGCCCTGCGCCTGGACAGTTACTACCGACACGGCGCTCCCCTGTCGCTGGGACTCGGCCTTTATCGAGGCGAGCGCTTGCGCATCCGGCTGCAGTCGACGATTGCCGGTCACCGTCATCCTTTGTTGGCGCCAAGACTTGCGGGCAATTCAACGCCGGTGCGCCTGGACAGTCTGTCGCTGTTCAACACGGGCAGCGCCCAGCTCAAAGCCGGCTCGACGAAGATCCTGGTCAACGCCCTGGTCGACATCAAGGCCCAGCCTGGCTGGCTCATCGTGATCAGCGGCCATACCGATGCCACCGGCAGCACCGAACAAAACCTGCAGTTGTCCCGCGCCCGAGCTGCCGCCGTGCACGACTGGATGCAGCACATGGGCGGCATCCCTGGAAGTTGCTTTGCGGTTCAGGGTTTCGGTGCGAGCCAGCCCATCGCCAGCAATGACACCGAGGCCGGGCGAAGCGCTAACCGCCGTGTCGATATTCGTCTTGTGCCGGAGCCGGGAGCCTGCGTGTTCCCTGCTGCGGGATCAGACTTGCAACCCCCTGTCGCCTAACGCGGCATTCATGTTCTTAGAGAAGGAGCTTCACATGGCAATTCCCGTTTACCTGTGGCTGAAAAATGATGGCGATGCGGACATCAAGGGTTCGGTCGATGTGATAGGGCGTCAGGGCAGCATCGAGGTGCTGGCCCAGGATCATGGCTTGACCATTCCCACTGACAACAACACCGGCAAGCTGACAGGCACACGGATCCACACGCCGTTCAGGTTCACCAAGGAAATCGATGCTGCCAGCGTCTACTTGCTCAAGGGCGCGTCCCAAGGACAGACGTTCAAGAGCGCCGAGTTCAAGTGGTATCGCATCGATGACGCGGGCCAAGAGGTCGTTTACTACACCGTTCTGCTTGAAAACGTAAAGGTCGTGAGCGTCGTGACGAAAATGCACGACATCAAGGACCCGACAAAGGAAAAACACAATCACCTGGAAGACGTCCAGTTGCGTTACGAGAAGATCACCTGGAAGTTCGCCGAGGGCAACTTCAGTCACTCCGATGCCTGGGACGAGCGTCAGGGCGCTTAGCCCACTGAGCTCGCAGGTACTTATGCCTGCGGGTTCGATTTTCCGAGTTGAGCCTCCGAACGCGGGCGCTCAGCCAGCCCCATCGAGTTTCGGGCTCGTCGATGACCAACCGCATACTCAAAACAAGGACGTACCCCCATGGTACAGAATGCCTCCCGCTTGCTTCGCCGTCTCAATCCCTACTGTGCCCAGGCGCTGAGCGCGGCGGCGACCCTGTGCCAAAGTCGCGCCCATGGCTACATCAGTATCGAGCACTGGTTGCTTAAATTATTCGAACAGGGCGAGGGCGACCTGACGCTCATTGCCCGTCGCTACGAATGGGATCTGGACGCGCTCTGGCGCGGACTGCTTGAACACCTGGACACACTACAGCGTAGCGTGCACGGCAAGCCGCAGCTGTGTGGCAAATTGCAGCAATTGATCAGGAACGCCTGGCTGCGCGCATCGCTGGACAGTCAGGAACAGCTGCGCTCGGCCCACTTGCTCGGCGCGTTGCTGGAGTCACCCGAACTGCTGGTTTGTGACGCAGCCTGGCCACTGTTCAGCATCAGCGAAACCCAACTGCAGCATTTGTTCGTGCTGCTCGATCAACATTCCGAAGAGCGCCCCCAAGTGCAGCAAGAGGCTGCCATTGATCAGGCACCGGTCTCGATTGATGGGCTGGCGACGCCTTCATCCGCTTCCGGCAACCACGATGCCTTGCAGGCCGTGCTGGACAGGTTCACCCAGGACGTCACCGCAAAGGCCCGGGAAGGGCAGATCGATCCGGTGTTCGGCCGTGACGATGAGATCCGCCAGATCATCGATATCCTCAGTCGTCGGCGCAAGAACAATCCGCTGTTGGTCGGCGAGCCCGGCGTCGGCAAGACCGCACTGGTCGAAGGGTTGGCGCTGCGCATCGTCGAGGGCAACGTTCCGGACAGCCTCAAACCGGTCAGCGTACGCACTCTCGACCTGGGGTTGCTGCAAGCGGGTGCCGGGGTCAAGGGTGAGTTCGAGCAGCGCCTGAAAAACGTCATCGATGCCGTGCAGCAATCGGCAAACCCAGTGCTGTTGTTCATCGATGAAGCCCATACCCTGATCGGCGCCGGCAACCAGGCGGGCGGTGCCGACGCGGCGAACCTGCTCAAGCCCGCACTCGCCCGGGGCGAATTGCGCACTATTGCCGCCACTACCTGGAGCGAATACAAGCAGTACTTTGAGCGCGATGCCGCCCTGGAACGACGCTTCCAGAAGGTCAAGGTCGACGAGCCGGATGACCACGATGCCTGCCTCATGCTGCGTGGCCTGAAGGCGCGTTACGCCAGCCATCATGGCGTGCACATCCAGGATGCGGCAGTGCAGGCCGCAGTCACGCTATCGCGGCGTTACCTGACCGGTCGACAGTTGCCCGACAAGGCCGTCGACCTGCTCGACACCGCCAGTGCCCGGGTGCGCATGAGCCTTGATTGCGAGCCCCAGGCACTGGTCAGACTCAAGGCCGGGCAGGCGGCCCTGGAGCTTGAACGGCAGGCACTGGTAGAGGATGCACAACTCGGCGATTGCAGCGTTGACGAGCGCCTTGACCTGATTGATGCGCAACGGGTCGACCTGCAAGACCAGCGCACTGCGCTGGTGCGCCAGTATCGCGACGAACTCGACCTGACCCGCCAACTGCTTGATGCACGTCAGGCTGACCCCCTGCAGATCTCGCTTTGTACTCGACTGCAACAGCAGCTTGCGAAGGTGCAGGGCAGCCAGCCGTTGCTCTCGCTGGACGTCAACCCACGCAGCGTGGCCGAAGTGATCGCTGACTGGACCGGCGTGCCGCTGGGCAGTCTGCTCAAGGACGAACAGGCCAGCCTGCTTGAACTGGAGCAACAATTGAGTGACCGCGTCGTCGGCCAGAATCACGCTCTCGGCGCCCTGGCCCAGCGCCTGCGCGCGGCCAAGACCGGCCTGACCGAAGAGCAGGCTCCCTTGGGCGTGTTCCTGCTGGTAGGCACCAGCGGCGTCGGCAAGACAGAAACCGCCCTGGCGCTGGCCGACTGTCTGTTCGGTGGCGAACAGTCGCTGATTACCCTGAACCTCTCCGAGTACCAGGAGGCCCATACCGTCAGCCAACTCAAGGGCTCGCCACCGGGTTATGTAGGTTACGGCCAAGGTGGCGTACTCACCGAAGCGGTACGCCGGCGCCCCTACAGCGTGGTATTGCTCGACGAAGTGGAGAAAGCTCACCGCGACGTGCTCAACCTGTTCTACCAGGTCTTCGATCGCGGTTTCATGCGTGATGGTGAAGGGCGCGAAATCGACTTTCGCAACACCGTCATCCTCATGACTTCCAACCTTGGCAGCGATGAACTGCAAGCCTGCGTGCAGCAATATCCTGAAGCACCTGACAGCACCCTGCAGGAGTTGCTGCGGCCACTGTTGCGCGAGCACTTCCAGCCGGCATTGCTCGCGCGCTTCCAGACCCTGATCTACCGCCCTCTGCAAGTCGAAGCATTGGAACGCATCGTCGCGCAAAAACTTGCCAAGGTCGCCCAGCGCCTGCAACGCCACTACGGCCTCAGCTGCCAGATCGAAAACGCGCTCAACCAAGCCCTGGTCGCCGCCTGCCTGCTGCCCGATACCGGCGCGCGCAACATCGACAGCTTGCTCAATCAGCAGATTTTGCCAGTGCTTAGCCTGCAGCTTTTGCAGCGGCAGGCGGCCCATCAGCAAACCCGGGGAGTGACCTTGGGTTACAGCGACGATGAAGGCATCACGCTGCGGTTTATCGATTCCCAGGAAGCGATGCCAAGCGTCGCCAAGGAGGCCTGACCATGAGCACCCAAACGCGCATCTTCTTCAACCACACCCGTCACAAATTCGCGATCCGCTGGTTCGACGCCGCGTTCGATGTCCTCGCCTTCGAAGGCGAAGAACACCTCAGCCAACCCTTCACTTACCGCATCGAATTCACCTGCAGCGAGCAAGACCTCAGCGCCGAGAAGATGCTCAACAAGGACGCCAGTTTCAGCCTCTATCCGCCGCCGGCAAAGCCTCCTTACCCTGGCCTGCCAGTGCCCGAGGTCAAGCCGTTGCGCAGCCTGTATGGGATGGTCAATAGCTTCCAGCGCCTGTCCGCCTCCCGCGACGAAGCGCGCTATGAAATCACCCTGCAACCGCGCCTTGCCCTGCTCGATCGTGGCCGTCAGTACCGCCTGTACCAGCAGCAGTCGGTGCCGGAGATCGTCGAGCACATCCTGCGCAGCCGCCACGATTTCCTCGGCCAGCACTTCTTGTTCCAATTGGTGCGCGAATACCCCCGGCGCGAGCAGGTCATGCAGTACGGCGAAAGCGACCTGGCGTTCATCGAGCGGCTGCTGGCCGAGGTCGGCATCTGGTACCGCTTCAGCCACGACGACCGCCTGCGGATCGACGTTGTCGAGTTCCACGACGACCAGCGCCACTACCAGTTTGGCGTGAAATTGCCACTGCGTGCACCCGCCGGTTTCGCCAGCGGTGAGGACGGCGTGTGGGGTTTGCAGACCCGCCACCAGGTGGTGGAAAAATCCATCAACTTTCGCGCCTATCACCCCCTTGATGCCCGCGCCTTTCTCGATGGCGAGGTCGACCAGACCCGTGGCACCACGACCAGCACCTACGGCGAGGCCTACCACTACGCCGAACCCTATCGCGTGCTCGGTGACAAACTGGACCAGGACGAAGACCTGCTAAGCGAAAGCGGCTTTTTCTACGCGCGCCTGCGCCACGAGCGCTACCTCAACAGCCAGACCCATCTCAGCGGCGCCAGCAGCAGCGCCACCCTGGCGCCAGGCCAGGTGCTGAAAATCGCCGGCGCGCCCCAGGCCTTTGCCCCTGGCGCGGTGATCACCGGCCTGCGCACTCGTGCCGCCCGCGACCGCAACATCGAAGTGCATTTCGAAGCCATTCCCTACGCCGAGATGGTCTGCTTCCGCCCAAAGGTCCCGCCCAAACCGATCATCGCCGGCACCCTGCCAGCCCGGCTGAGCAGCCCCGAGCGCAACGACCGCTACGCCGAAATCGATCTCGAAGGCCGCTACCGCGTGCGCTTCCTGTTCGACCGCGACACCTGGAAACCCGGCCAGGAAAGCACCTGGCTGCGCCTGGCCCGGCCTTACGGCGGCGACACCCACGGCCTGCACCTGCCAATGCTCGCCGGCACCGAAGTGGCGGTGGCTTTCGAACAGGGCGACCCGGACCGCCCCTACATCGCCCACGCCCTGCACGACAGCGAACACCCGGACCACGTGACCCTGCGCAGGCGCGACCACACCCGCAATGTGCTGCGTACACCGGCGAATAACAAGCTGCGCATGGAAGACCTGCGGGGGCAGGAGCACGTCAAGCTCAGCACCGAATATGGCGGCAAGAGCCAGCTGAACCTGGGGCATCTGGTGGATGCGAAGAAGCAGAAGCGCGGGGAAGGGTTTGAGCTGAGGACGGATGGCCATGGCGCCATCCGTGGCGGTAAGGGTGTGTTCATCAGTGCCGATGAGCAACCGAACGCCCAGGGTCAGGTACTGGACATGCAAGCCGCGCTGGGCCGCTTGCAACAGGCCGTCGAGCAGTTGCAAGGCCTGTCCAGCGAAGCGCAGGCAGCCCTCGCCGAACCAGCCGATGTGCAGGCGCAACTGTCAATGCAGCGCGAGCAAATCGAAGCACTCCAGGCCCAGGTGATCCTGCTCAGCGCGCCCCAAGGCATCGCCTTGACCAGTGGCCAACACCTGCAGCTGGCCGCGCAGGACAACTTGATGCTCAACGCCGGCGGCGACGCCAACCTCAGTGTGGTCAAGCGTCTGTTCTTCGGCATCGGCCAGGGTCTGAGCGTATTCGTGCGCAAGCTGGGGATCAAACTGATCGCCAATCAGGGCCCGGTCTCCGTGCAGGCGCAGAACGACCAACTCGAGCTGCTGGCCCGCCACGAACTGTCGATTACCAGCACCGAAGACGAAGTCCGCATCACGGCAAAAAAGAAAATCACCCTCAATGGCGGCGGAAGCTACTACATCCTCGATGCGAGCGGCATCGAATCGGGGACGGCCGGGGACCACAAGGCCAAGGCGGCGCGTCACGAGTTCAACCTGCCCGCCAGCGAAGCCATTCCTTTGCCTGAACTGCCCGGCTCAGTGTGCAAGGACTGCCTGAAAAGAGCCCGGGCCGCTGCCCAGGGCTTTGTACTCAGGGAGACGCGAGCATGACGTTCACTCAACGCGGTACCTGGATCGATTTGCTGGAGGCCTCCTGCGTGAAGGCGTCTATCACCTGCCTGGACATCATCATCGACCAGGCAGGCAGCAATGCCCCACTGCTTCCAAGTGTAGTCAGTGTGCAGCCATCACTGACTTGGTACTCGTTGTTCACCGGGCTGCCGGAAGCCGGTGCCGAAGAACTGGCGCCGTTGCTGGTGCGCGTTGACCTGGCGCAGCCGCTGCAGCGGCAATGGCTCAAGGGCTTGATGCATGAGTTGCAAGGTCGCTCACAACTACTGGCGCTGGCTTCCCACTGGCCTTTCCAGGCCTTGGCCGAGCACCTGGGGCGCTGCCTTGAGGCACGCAATGGCGGCTATCCAGGGTTGCTGCGCTATTACGATCCGCGTCTGTTCCCGTTGCTGTTCAGCCATGTGTTGCAAGCTGATCAGCAACAGCCGTGGCTGCGTCCCGCGGTGTTCTGGAGCTGGCTCGATCGCGATGGCATTCCCCAGCACTTTCCAGGGGCTCCCGATACGCCCGAAAGCGTCGCAATGTTGAGTCCCATCGAGCTCAGCGACAGTCAGGTAGACACCCTCGGTTGTGCCAGTGATGCCACGTTGGCCATGAACAACCTGCGTCATGCACTGCCTGGCGAGCGGAGCGCCGAACAGCACTTTCAAGCCTGCTACGGCGCCATGCTCGAAGCCACCCTGGCTGGATTGCTGCTGATGCCCGAACGCGAAGCTTTCACCCTCGACAAGTTGCGCATCGCCTGAGTGCCTCGCCCCCGCAAAGACAGGAGTCGAATTTCATGCCTACACCCGCAGTGAACAACGTCATCGTTGCCATGTTCATCGATCTGACTGCCTCCGTATTCGCGCAGAACAGCCAGGCCGGCACCCTTGAGGCCATCAACCACACACACTGGGCCATCAATCATTTCAGTGTCGATGGCCGTTCGGGGATCGACATTATCGGACCTTACCAAGGTGGCGGGGGCGGGTGCTGTTATGTCGCGCCGGCACGTTGGCAACAGGGGATGACGGTGCGTGTGGATTGGGAGACTGGGGTGGCTTATCCCGATGGATTTCCCGGCTTTGCGGATGAAGTCAAATACGAGGCATGGGCGGAGCAAATCAGAGCTCAAAAACGCCAGCACAGCAAAGTCGTACCAGTCTCTGACTATACCGACCAAAAAGTCTGCGGTCTCACCGTCCATTTTTTGCCCTGCAATGAGCTGCAGGTCAGCACCTCCTGCTACGCATATGGCAGCCCTGAATACCCGATCAAGACCCCACTGCAATTGCCGGAGCCCCAGTCATGTCCGAAGTGAAACACGCTCCTCTTTGGTACCCGCCAGCGTTTCCGGCCGAGGGTCGTTTGCCTCGTAGCGTCGAGCAGGTCTATCAAAATAATCAGCGCCAGTGTCAGCTGGAGTCGCAGTATCACGATGCCCTTTGCGTGGTGGCCGGGCGCCGGCTGATGCCGCCGTGCTGCAAGACCTTGCACATCAGCCTGTTTTTCGATGGCACTGGCAATAACCTCAACAATGACCTCTACCTGTCGAATCCCCGGCACCCGACCAATATCGCCCGGATGTTCCGCGCCAGCATTGGCGACGGTCATGCCGGCGGCACCGCCCACAGTCACGAAGCCAAGGGTTTGACCGATGCGGCGGGCACTGGCAACGGCCAGTACTTCAAGTACTACATGCCCGGTGTGGGCACGCCGTTTACCGAAGTCGGCGACCTCGACTACAGCATTCTGGGACTGGGGGGAGCCTGGTATGGCGAGGAACGGATCAACTGGGGCCTGTTGATGATCCTCGATGCCGTGCGACGCACACTGCGGCTGCCACGGCTGGACAACACGGCCCTGCTCAAAGCGGTCAAGGCCATGGGCACGGCGCCCGGACTGGAATGGGCAACCGGCTTCGCCGCCCGCAGCCGTGAGTTTCGCAAACAGTTCGAAGCCCTGGAAAAGCCCTTGCGCATTGCCCTGACCCAACCGCAACCCGGTCAGGTCAAACTGTTGGGGATCAAGCTGTACGTGTATGGGTTTTCCCGTGGCGCGGCGGCGGCGCGGGCCTTTGTCAGTTGGCTGAACCAGCTGTTGACCCTGACTGAGCCGGCGCTGGCCTTGCCATTGTCTGACCTGCGGTTGCCCGTCAGCGTCGAGTACCTGGGACTGCTGGACACCGTGGCCTCGGTCGGTCTGGCCGACATCGTCCCAGGGGCCAACGGCCATATGAGTTGGGCCGATGGCAACCAGGAACTGCCCGCCAGCAGTCTGGTCAAGCGTTGCCTGCACATCGTTGCCAGTCACGAGCAACGGTTGAGTTTTCCGTTGGAGTCCATTCGCCGTGAGAAGGGTGGTTACCCGGTAAATAGTCTGGAGGTGATTTATCCGGGCGTGCACTCGGATCAGGGTGGTGGTTATCCGCCGGGCGATCAGGGTAAGGCTATTGGCGAGAATGACGGTTTACTGCTGTCGCAAATCGCTTTGCAGGATTTATATGCCGACGCCTTCGCCCACGGCGCTCCTTTGAAAGTGCCGAAAGAAACGTTGCCAGTCGAATTGCGCCATGAAGTCTGGCGGGCTATGGAATTTGCGATATTGGAGGAGTTTCGTGTTGCACCAACTCTTGTTACCCGTTTCAACGCATGGCGTCAGCTAACTCTGGACCAGCCTCCCGTACAACAATCGCTGTCCGCCGAACAGATCGAGCACTACCGGCCACTACCCGCCACCACTTACCTGGAACAGGTCCTGCGTAATCAGATGAGCTGGATCACCGCCTGGCGCATCGACCGCTATGCCTTCACCAGCCTCAAGCACACCCCATTCTATCTTCAGGCGAGCGACCTTGAAGCAGATGAAGGGGTCAAAGTGCGCGCCGAAGAAAAGCGCGACCTGAATCAGGCAGAGGTCGTAAAACGGCGCAAGCAGCAGCGGGCTCGCGAGTTTCTCATCCGCGAACCGAACATGCCGCTGGAGCCTGGGGTCAAGGATTTCGATGCCGACATGGCGCGAACCCAGTTGCGCGAAGCGGCCGAAGAATTTGCTGCCCATTATCGCGTCCTCAGCCTTACGGATCCTTTGGTGATGTGGGTCGCACTAAAGATGCCCATTCCCGGCTTGATTGCTCATCAGCTCTTCACCCGGGTGCAGCTCGAGCGTCAGCGGATGAAAGCCCAGGGACAGGCGCGTGTGGGTCAGCTATTCCCGCCGCCGTTGCGCGAAATCAATCATCAAAATGAAACCCGGCGCGGCAATGTCGACGAAAGCCGCAACGCCACACAACCCGAAGGGTTGTTACGCGCGCTGTTCGACGATCAGGTCCACGACTCCCGTGCCTGGTTTATGTACAAACAGGGACGTGAGTGGTTCGGCAGTTACTTCGGCGAACGCATGGTGTTTTTCGGCGAGGCCGGCCGTCGCGACCTGGCGTTGTATGGCGAGAACGGTGAAGTGCTGGCGCGCACCAACCCGAATGCCGGGCCTGCAGGCACCGCGCAACCCGTGGTGCTGGACGCCGAGCACCTGGCCCAGGCCATGCAAGACATCGATGCGTTGTGGGAAGCGTTCTATGCCCAGGCTGGTGAGGTGAAAAATGCATCGGCCTGAACCTTTCTTTCGAGGCGTGGCACAGGCCCCCAGGCGCGAACTCAAAGCCAGCCCATGGCGCGAAGGAACCGTTGTCGTCGGCATTCTGGTTGGCAGCCTACTTGTACAAGACGCACTGGCCGGCACTCTCCAAGCCATCAATCACACCCACTGGGCAATCAATCATTTCAGTGTCGATGGCCGTTCGGGGATCGACATTATTGGACCTTACCAAGGGGGCGGGGGCGGGTGCTGTTATGTCGCGCCGGCACGTTGGCAACAGGGGATGACGGTGCGTGTGGATTGGGAGACGGGAGCCAGCGGGGTGAGTGAACTCGCTGATGAATTTCCCGGTTTTGCTGATAGGCCGAAGTACTTGGCTTGGGTCGGTAAAGTCGAGGCGCAAAAACGCCAGCACAGTAAAGTCGTACCCTACGGCAGCCCCGAATACCCGATCAAGACCCCACTGCAATTGCCGGAGCCACAGTCATGTCCGAAGTGAAACACGCTTCGCTTTGGTACCTGCCAGCGTTTCCGGTCGAGGTCCTCGTGGTGCTGGACGCTGAGCACCTGGCCCAGGCCATGCCAGACATCGAAGCGCTGTGGGAAGCGTTCCATGCCCAGGCTGATGAGGTGAAAAATGCATCGGCGTGAACCTTTGTTTCGAGGCGTGGTACAGGACCGCAGGCCCGAGCTCAAAGCCAGCCCATGGCGCGAACGGGCCGTTGTCGTCGCCATTCTGGTTGGCAGCCTACTTGTTCAAGGCGCTCAGGCCAGCACTCTCGAAGCCATCAATCACACTCACTGGGCAATCAACCATTTCAGTGTCGATGGCCGCTCCGGCATCGACATCATCGGTCCTTATCAAGGTGGAGGGGGCAGCTGTTGCTTCATTGCGCCGGCACGCTGGCAACCGGGGATGACAGTGCGTGTTGATTGGGAGACTGGAGAAGGAAGTTCAGCAGGTTTCCCCGGCTTTGCTGATAGGGACAAATATTACGCCTGGCTCGACAGAATTGACTCACAAAAACGCCAACACAGCAAAGTCGTACCAGTCCCTGACTACACCGGCCAAAAAGTCTGCGGCCTCACCGTGCACTTCCTGCCCTGCGAAGAACTGCAAGTCACCACCTCCTGCTACGCCTACGGCAGCCCCGAATACCCGATCAAGACCCCGTTGCATTTACCGGAGCCACAGTCATGTCCGAAGTGAAATACGCCGAAGGGCGAATGGGCTGCACTGCAGCCAGTCAGTTGACCAAACAATGCACTAATCAAGGATCGTCACTGCTGCGTCAGTTGCAGTGCGCCGACACGTGGGTGGCCTCATGAAAGTGGCTCCCGAGTATACCCCCTATCCCCAGGCGCAACGACCCAACTACAAGCGATGGCTGGTTAACGGGGCAGCACTGTTGGGTTTGGTGTTTGTAGGCGCCGATCTGTTGGAGTCGGTCGAAGATGGAAGTAGTAACTGGAGTATTTTGCGATTTTTGCTGGACGTTTTCACCGTCTGGGGTGTGATGATTGGCGTGGCAGTGTTGTGGTTGCTGGCACTGCTGTTGCGCGTGTTGTACTACCGTTTCAACTGGCATATCGCGCGATATCATGCCAATGCAGCCACGCGGGTTCAGCACACCTGGTGGACCCACCATCGCCAGAAGGTCGGGTTGATCGAATCGGTGCTGTTGGGCGCCGCCTGCAGTTCCCCCGAACACCGTCAAAGCCTGTTCAGTCCTGAGCATCAACCCCCAGTGCCAGAGGAGACGCCCGAGGGCCCGGCGATTCGACTGCTCCAGGTACTAGGACGCGATGTCGCCGAGCGCGAACGGCAACTGGCAACGTTGCTTGCCTTGCAGTGGGACGAGCAGCGTTCGGAACCCGAGGTGGTGCAGCCAGTGTGTTGTTACTGGCAAGGATCACTGGACGCCTGGCAAGCCTTTGTCGAACAGATGAAGCAGTGCTGTCCGCAAATCCAGTTGCCCGAACAACCCGAGCCTTGGCAAGGCATGCAGAGCCTTGACGCGATCATTGATCGGCTGCACGGGGCACCCTGGGATATCCGCATTCTTTGTGCCGGTTGCCACTCTTCGCCGCCCGAGGCACAGAGTCACATGCCCGCGGGCGAGGCTGCCGTGTTGTGGTGGCTCGGTCCGCGAGGTCGGGTGCGCTTGTCTCGCGGGGAATGGTTCGCGGCTGATGCCGAGAGCTTGGCGTCGGTAGCCGAGCGAGTGTCGCAACAAAGCGAGCTGAAGTCTTCCGCGCCGGTATGCGTGTCGTTCTCTCAACCCGACATGCCGCCGCTGTCTGTCCTGGATTGGAACACCCGCCAACACCTGCAAGACGCCAACTTTGGCGCGCTGCAAAACCTTGAGGCAATGATCGTGCAGACCCTGGCTGCCTGGTATGCCGAGCAGCATGGCGTGCCGTGTGCCTGGTTGGCGAATGACCCTCAACACACCCTGGCCCTGGGCATTGTGGAATCCGATCATGCAGATAGTTGAAGCTCCAAGAATATCTTCCTGGCCGACGGCGCTGTTGCTGGCGCTGATCGTGGCTGTAGTGGTCACGGTGGGTGGCGTGGCCTGGTGGATTTGGACAGGGCGCGGCCCGGTCAGCCAAGCCATGTGGGTGGATCTGCTGCTCAAAGGACTGATGTGCCGGGCACTGCTTTTTAGCCTGGCAGTCTCGATCTGGTTGGTCCTGAAGAAAGGGATTCACAAGCTGGTGATGGGCAGTCAGCCTCTGCTGCCCTTGCCGAATACCGAGACTAGTCCACCAGACGAGTGCGCAAAGGCACTCGCAGAATTGCGCAAGCACTATGGCCCTTTCTGGCGCTTCAAAGTTCGCCTGCTCCTGGTCGTCGGCGAACCCGAGCAGATCGAAGCCATCGCCCCCGGACTGACCACCCGACAGTTCCTGCATGGGCAGGACACCGTGCTGCTCCATGGTGGCAGCGTACAGTCGCCAACCCTGTTCAGCCAATGGCAGGGCTTGAGCCGCTGGCGCGCCCTCGATGGCGTGGTCTGGGCGTTGAATAAGCCACAATCCACCGACGCCGCAACACTGGGCGACAGCCTGCGGCGCCTGCGCGATCTGGCCCGGACCCTGCATTGGCAGTTGCCGTTGCACCTATGGCAGGTCTGCGACACTGTTTGGGAGCAGCGCACACGTCAGACGCAGGCGGTGGGTTGTGCGTTGCCCGCCGACTTCACTGCGGTGGAGCTGGAGAGTCGCCTGAATCAATTGGTCGAGCCCTTGCGCCAGGAGGGCTTGGAACAGATGCGCGGGCAGATACCGCATGACTTTTTGCTGCGCCTGTCCCGCGATTTGCAGGTCGAAGGCATTCCCCGCTGGCGTCAGGCGCTGGCACCGTTGCTCGGCGAGTTGGCCGGGAGCGTGCCGGTGCGCGGGTTGTGGTTCAGCCTGCCGTTACCGGAAGTGTCGCCGGATCCCAATAACCGCAGTCACTTCTGGTCGATATCACCGGTCTGGCACGGCGTGCTCGGCGATCAAAAATCGCGCCCGCGTCGCCTCGGCTGGCCCGCGACCCGCATCGCGCAAACCCTGATGCTCGCCCTGACTCTGGCATGGGGCGCCGGCCTGCTGCTGTCCTTCGCCAGCAACCGCGTACACATCGCCCAGGTGCAAACCTCCCTGGCGACCTTGCAACACTCATCCACCCGTGACGAACAATTCCTCGCCCTCAACGAGCTGATCCGCGAACTCGGCCGCCTGGATTACCGCGCCACCCACGGCACGCCCTGGTACCAGCGCTTCGGCCTGAACAAGAACACAGAACTCCTGCAACTGCTCTGGCCCGCCTACGTCGAGGCCAACCAGCGCCTGTTGCGCGACCCGGCCGTGGCCAGCCTGCAACAACAACTCACTGCCCTGATCAAGTTGCCCGCCGACAGCCCCGAACGCCTCAAGCGCGCGCCCCAGGCCTACGAACAACTCAAGGCTTACCTGATGCTGGCGCGGCCGGAAAAAGCCGATGCGAGTTTTCTGGTCAAAGTGATGGGCTCGCTCGAACCGAGCGCCGACGGGGTTTCGCCGGGGCTGTGGCACGGTCTGTCGCCGCTGCTCTGGCAGTTCTATGGCGAGCAGTTGGCGGCGCACCCGGACTGGCGCATCGCCACCGATCCGCAGCTGGTGGCCCAGGTGCGCCAGCTGCTGCTCGGCCAGTTGGGTCAGCGCAATGCCGAAGCCAGCCTGTACCGCCAGGTGCTCGACGCCTCGGCCAATCATTACCCGGCGTTAAATCTGGCGCAGATGGTCGGCGACACCGAGGCGCGAGCGTTGTTCGTCAGCCCGGCCAGCGTGCCGGGGGTGTTTACCCGCCAGGCCTGGGAGGGCCAGGTGCGCCCAGCCATCGAAGCTGTCGCCGAGGCGCGGCGTGAGGAAATCGACTGGGTGCTCAGCGACCGGCCGGGCGACATCGCCACCGAGTTGACCCCGGACATGCTGCGCGAACGCCTGACCCGGCGCTACTTCCAGGACTACGCCAGCGCCTGGCTGAAGTTCCTCAACCGCCTGCGCTGGCAGCCGGCCAACAACCTCGGCGAGGTGATCGACCAGCTGACCCTGATGAGCGACGTGCGCCAGTCGCCGCTGATCGCGCTGATGAACACCCTGGCCTACCAGGGCCAGGCCGGCACCCGCAGCCAGGCGTTGGCCGACTCGCTGATCAACTCGGCACAGAAGCTGATCGCCCAGGCGCCGGCGCCGTTGATCGAGCAGGCGCAGCAGGGTCCCAAAGGCCCCTTGGACGCCACCTTCGGTCCGCTGCTGGCCCTGCTCGGCAAGACCCCCGAAGGCCAGAGCGATAACGAGCGCCTGAGCCTGCAAGCCTTCCTCAACCAGGTCACGCGCACCCGCCTGACCCTGCAACAGGTGAACCACGCCGCCGACCCGCAGGACATGACCCAGACCCTGGCGCAGACGGTGTTCCAGGGCAAAAGCATCGACCTCACCGACACCCGCGCCTACGGCAGCCAGCTCGCCGCCAGCCTCGGGGCGGAGTGGGGCGG
>NZ_JBXAHO010000056.1:0-27374 GCF_058795195.1 Pseudomonas sp. GW823-FHT06B06
TGCTTCCCTGCTGGCCAATGTAGAGATTTTGCCGCAGGCCAGACAGGGGAGCTACTTTTTCAACAGAATCGGCCGATAGCTGTCATGGGGAAAAAGGGTGGGAGAAGGGGGGAGGATTAATTATTGGATAAGGCGTGGCGACCTGTGTCATTCCGCTATCGGGCGTTCCCGCTTTTAAGGCCATCCGCCTTCATTCATTGAATGTCTTTCAAATAATCCTTGAGCGCAAGGAGCGGAACATCAAACTCCTCCATCCCCCGAACCCCAGCAAATTCCCCCACCAACCTCCCCAACTCCCGCCCCAACGGCTTATCCACACCCCCAACAGCCTCCAGCGCCAACCCCACACACTCGCCCACCTTCACCTGAATCCCCTCAACATCCCCCCGCCGCACCAGCAACTCAAACACATCCCGCTGGTAATCACCCATCACCAGGTCATCTCGCAAGATCGGGCTTGAATCTTCCGATTCGTAAGCCAGCTTGAGGGAGAAGAGGGCGACGGTTTCCAGTTGTGATTCCATGGGGGGAGTCCTTGTGAAAGGGTCAGGGTGAAGGGCAAAAGAGAGAAGCAAGATCAAAAGATCGCAGCCTTCGGCAGCTCCTACAGGTCAGCGCGTTGGCGCGGGGTGTCAGGTGCTTTTCTGCGGGCGAAAAAAAAAGGCCTTGCTAAGCAAGACCTTTCTTAATTTGGTGCCCCGAGGGAGACTCGAACTCCCACTCCTTTCGAAAACGGATTTTGAATCCGCCGCGTCTACCAATTCCGCCATCAGGGCAATGGCCGCGGAGTATAAAGATGAGATAACCGTCGGTCAATCAGGTACATGGAGAATTTTTGATATTTCCGCTAGACTTCCCGGCCCTGCTAGACGAACCCCATCATGCGCGTTGCTGACTTTACTTTCGAGCTCCCTGATTCGCTGATCGCCCGCCACCCTTTGGCCGAGCGTCGCGGTAGTCGCCTGTTGACCCTGGATGGGGTCAGCGGCGCCCTGGCACACCGTCAATTCACTGATTTGCTGGAGCATTTGCGCCCTGGCGATTTGATGGTGTTCAACAATACCCGGGTGATTCCGGCGCGGCTGTTTGGCCAGAAGGCTTCCGGCGGCAAGCTGGAAATCCTGGTGGAGCGGGTGCTGGACAGTCATCGCGTGCTGGCCCATGTGCGTTCCAGCAAGTCGCCCAAGCCCGGGTCGAAGATTTTGATCGACGGCGGTGGCGAGGCCGAGATGCTGGCGCGTCACGATGCGTTGTTCGAGCTGGGCTTTGCCGAAGAGGTGTTGCCGCTGCTCGACCGTGTCGGGCACATGCCGCTGCCTCCTTATATAGACCGCCCGGACGAAGGCGCGGACCGCGAGCGTTACCAGACCGTCTACGCCGAGCGTTTGGGCGCGGTGGCGGCGCCGACGGCGGGGCTGCATTTCGATCAGGTGTTGATGGAGGCGATTGCCGCCAAGGGCGTCGAGACGGCGTTCGTGACCCTGCACGTGGGCGCGGGCACCTTCCAGCCGGTGCGGGTCGAGAAGATCGAAGACCACCACATGCACACTGAATGGCTGGAAGTTGGCCAGGACGTGGTGGATGCCGTTGCCGCCTGTCGTGCGCGCGGCGGTCGGGTGGTGGCGGTGGGGACGACCAGCGTGCGTTCCCTGGAAAGTGCCGCCCGCGATGGCGTGCTCAAGCCGTTCAGCGGCGATACCGACATTTTCATCTACCCGGGCCGGCCGTTTCATGTGGTCGATGCCCTGGTCACCAACTTCCATTTACCTGAATCCACGTTGTTGATGCTGGTCTCGGCGTTTGCCGGTTATCCGGAAACCATGGCTGCCTATAAAGCCGCCGTCGACAACGAATACCGCTTTTTCAGCTACGGTGATGCGATGTTTATCACCCGTAACCCCGCACCACGTGGCCCCGAGGACAAAGAATGAGTCGCCAATGTCGTATGTCGTTTGAGTTACTTGCTACTGACGGCAAGGCTCGTCGCGGTCGTTTGACCTTCCCGCGCGGTACCGTCGAGACCCCGGCCTTCATGCCGGTGGGCACCTACGGCACGGTCAAGGGCATGTTGCCGCGGGATATCGAGGCCACTGGCGCTGAAATCATTCTGGGCAACACGTTCCACCTGTGGCTGCGCCCAGGCATGGAAGTGATCAAGAAGCACGGCGACTTGCACGATTTCATGCAGTGGAAAGGCCCGATTTTGACCGACTCCGGCGGTTTCCAGGTGTTCAGCCTGGGCGCCATGCGCAAGATCAAGGAGGAGGGCGTGACCTTCGCCTCCCCGGTCGACGGCGCCAAGGTGTTCATGGGCCCGGAGGAGTCGATGCAGGTCCAGCGCGACCTGGGCTCGGACATCGTGATGATTTTTGACGAATGCACGCCGTACCCGGCCGACGAAGACGTCGCTCGCGTGTCCATGGAGTTGTCGCTGCGCTGGGCCCAGCGCTCGAAAAACGCCCATGCCGACAACACGGCGGCGCTGTTCGGTATCGTTCAGGGCGGCATGCACCAGGATTTGCGCATGCGCTCCCTGGAGGGCCTGGACAAGATCGGCTTCGACGGCCTGGCCATCGGCGGTCTGTCGGTGGGCGAGCCCAAGCATGAAATGATAAAGGTGCTGGACTATCTGCCGGGCCAGATGCCGGCTGACAAACCTCGTTACCTTATGGGCGTTGGCAAACCGGAAGATCTCGTGGAGGGTGTGCGCCGCGGTGTGGACATGTTCGATTGCGTGATGCCAACCCGTAATGCCCGCAATGGGCATCTGTTCATTGACACAGGCGTGATCAAGATCCGTAACGCGTTCCATCGCCATGATGATTCGCCGCTGGATCCGACCTGCGATTGCTATACCTGCCAGAACTTCTCCCGTGCTTATCTGCATCACCTGGACAAGTGCGGCGAAATGCTGGGAAGCATGCTCAATACCATCCATAACTTGCGTCATTATCAAGTGCTTATGGCTGGTTTGCGCGAGGCTATTCAACAGGGTACATTGGCCGCCTTTGTCGATGCCTTCTACGCCAAACGCGGGCTACCCGTGCCGCCTTTGGACTGAGTTTCCTGACCCCAATATTCAACATTTGCAACTGGAGTGCTAAATGAGCTTTTTTATCTCTAACGCCATGGCAGACGCTGCTGCACCTGCGGCAGGCCCTATGGGCGGCGGCTTTGAGTGGATTTTCCTGGTCGGCTTCCTGGTCATCTTCTACCTGATGATCTGGCGTCCACAGGCCAAGCGCGCCAAAGAGCAGAAGAACCTGCTGAGCAGCCTGCAGAAAGGCGACGAAGTCGTGACCACCGGCGGCATCGCCGGCAAGATCACCAAAGTGGCCGACGATTTCGTGGTTCTGGAAGTTTCCGACACCGTCGAAATGAAGTTCCAGAAAGGCGCCATCGCCGCCACGCTGCCAAAAGGCACGCTCAAAGCGATCTAAGTTTCAACTTTTACTCAATCGACGGGGCGCGCAAGGCGCCCCGCGTCATAAGCGGGCGGCGTGATGCTGAACAAATACCCTCTGTGGAAATACATTCTGATCCTGGCGGTGCTGGCGATCGGTCTGATTTATTCCGCTCCCAATCTTTATCCTGATGACCCGGCCATTCAGGTCAGCGGTGCAAGCACTGCACTGCAGGTCAATCAGGCTGATCTGGATCGTGTGAGCGCTGCGCTCAAGGAATCCGGGATCAGCGTCAAGGCTGCCACCCTGGCTGCCAACGGCAAGGGCGGTTTGATTCGCCTGACCAAGGCTGAAGACCAGTTGCCGGCCAAAGACGTCGTGCGCAAGGCATTGGGTGATGACTACGTCGTTGCACTGAACCTGGCGCAAACCACCCCGCAATGGCTGCGCAGCCTGGGCGCGCACCCGATGAAGCTGGGCTTGGACTTGTCCGGTGGCGTGCACTTCCTGCTGGAAGTGGACATGGACAAAGCCCTGGATGCACGTTTGAAAGTGTACGAAGGCGATGTGAAGAGCCTGTTGCGTAAAGAGAAACTGCGCTATCGCAGCCTGCCGCAACTCAATGGCGCCATTCAGCTGGGCTTCTCCGATGAAGACAGTCGTGAACAGGCCCGCAGCCTGATCCGCAAGAATTTCAACGATTTCGACATTGTTCCGGCCGACCTCAATGGCCAGCCGGTGCTGCGTCTGGCGATGACCCCGGCCAAGCTGGCGGAAATCCGCGAATACTCCATCAAGCAGAACTTGACCACGGTCCGTAACCGCGTCAACGAGCTGGGTGTTGCCGAACCGATCGTCCAGCGTCAGGGCGCCAACCGCATCGTGGTTGAGCTGCCGGGCGTGCAGGACACTGCCGAAGCCAAGCGTATCCTCGGCAAGACGGCCAACCTTGAGTTCCGCCTGGCCGCCGAGCCTGGCGCTTCGAAGGCCACGTCCGAGGAATTCGAGTTCCGTGAGGGCAAGCGTCCTCCTGCGCTGATCGAGCGTGGCCTGATCATCACCGGTGACCAAGTGACTGACGCCAAGGCTGGTTTCGGCGAGCACGGTACGCCGGAAGTGAACATCCGCCTGGATGGCCACGGTGGCGAGCTGATGAGCCGTGCGACCCGTTCGAACGTGGGTCGCAGCATGGCGGTGATCTTCATCGAGCAGCGTCCGGTTACCACTTACACCAAGCAGATGGTTAATGGCGTCGAGAAAGACGTAGCGGTCCAGACGTTCAAGGAAGAGAAGAAGATCATCAGCCTGGCGACCATTCAGTCGCCGCTGGGTGCGCAATTCCGTATCACCGGCCTGAACGGCCAGGGCGAGTCGTCCGAACTGGCGCTGCTGCTGCGTGCCGGTGGCCTGGCTGCACCAATGTACTTCGCTGAAGAGCGCACCATTGGCCCGAGCCTGGGTGCCGACAACATCACCAAGGGTATCGATGCGTCGCTGTGGGGCATGCTGTTCGTCTCCCTGTTCATCATCGCCATCTACCGCTTCTTCGGCATCATTGCCACCGTCGCACTGGCGGTGAACATGGTGATGCTGCTGGCCTTGATGTCGCTGCTGGGGGCCACGCTGACCCTGCCGGGCATCGCCGGTATCGTTTTGACCATGGGTATGGCGGTCGACGCCAACGTGCTGATCTTCTCGCGGATTCGTGAAGAGATTGCCGCGGGCATGACTGTGCAGCGCGCAATCAACGAAGGCTTCGGCCGGGCATTCACCGCGATTCTCGACGCCAACCTGACCACCTTGCTGGTCGGCGGCATCCTGTTTGCCATGGGCACAGGGCCGGTCAAGGGCTTCGCAGTGACCATGTCCCTCGGGATCTTTACCTCGATGTTCACGGCCATCATGGTGACCCGCGCGATGGTCAACCTGATCTTCGGCGGACGTGACTTCAAGAAGTTGTGGATTTAAGGGGCTGCCATGTTACGTACAATCAACTTCATGGGCGTTCGCAACGTTGCGTTCGGCGTCACATTGTTCCTTACCGTGCTGGCCTTGTTCAGCGTCGCCACCAAGGGCATGAACTGGGGCCTGGACTTCACCGGCGGTACGCTCATCGAGCTGACCTACGAGCGTCCGGCCGACGTCACCAAGGTGCGTGAGCAACTGGTGACCGCGGGTTATCACGAAGCCATCGTGCAGAACTTCGGTGCGACCACCGACCTGCTGGTGCGTATGCCGGGTGAAGATCCACAACTGGGCCACCAGGTGGCCGAGGCCTTGCAGAAGGTCGGCGGCGAAAACCCGGCGACGGTCAAGCGCGTCGAGTTCGTCGGCCCGCAGGTGGGTGAAGAGCTGCGCGACCAGGGCGGCCTCGGCATGCTGATGGCGCTGGGCGGCATCCTGATCTACCTGGCGTTCCGCTTCCAGTGGAAGTTCGCGGTCGGGGCGATCGTGTCCCTGATCCACGACGTGATCGTGACCATCGGTATCCTGTCGTTCTTCCAGATCACCTTCGACCTGACGGTGCTGGCGGCGGTACTGGCGATCATCGGTTACTCGCTCAACGACACCATCGTAGTATTCGACCGGGTTCGTGAGAACTTCCGGGTACTGCGCAAGGCCAGCCTGATCGAGAACATCAACATCTCGACCACGCAAACCCTGCTGCGCACCATGGCCACCTCGATCTCCACCTTGCTGGCGATCGCGGCCCTGCTGTTCTTCGGTGGTGACAACCTGTTCGGCTTCTCCATCGCGCTGTTTATTGGTGTATTGGCGGGTACTTACTCCTCGATCTACATCGCCAACGTGGTGCTGATCTGGCTGAACCTGAGCTCCGAAGACCTGATTCCTGCGGCCAACACCGAGAAGGAAGTCGACGACCGTCCTTGAAGGCCAATTCCTTCGGCGATGTAGTCCAAAAAGGCGCGAGTTGAACTCGCGCCTTTTTTTATACTCCAAGGCTGGGAGAAGCGCAGACGCGCTCCGCATGTGATGTTCAGGAGGTTCATGTGAACAAGTCGATGCTGGTTGGTGCTGTACTGGGTGCTGTCGGTGTAACTGCCGGCGGTGCTGTGGCCACCTACAGCCTGGTTAAGGATAATGGCCCTGAGTACGCGCAAGTACTCGCCGTTGAGCCGGTCAAGACGCAAATCAAGACTCCACGTGAAGTGTGCAAGGATGTAGCGGTCACCCGGCAAGCGCCGGTCAAAGATCAACACCAGATTGCCGGTACCGTGGTAGGTGCGCTGGCAGGTGGTTTGCTGGGTAACCAGATCGGCGGCGGCACGGGCAAGAAGATTGCCACGGTTGCAGGCGCTGTCGGTGGTGGTTATGCCGGTAACAAGGTGCAGGAGGGCATGCAAGAGCGTGACACCTACACCACGACGCAAACCCGTTGTAATACGGTGAATGACATCAGCGACAAGGTCGTGGGTTACGACGTGCGTTATTCGCTTGATGGCAAGGAAGGCAAGGTGCGGATGGATCGCGATCCAGGGAACCAGATCCCTGTGGATAAAGAGGGCAAGTTGATCTTGTCGGAGAATCAGCAGGCGCATTGATCCGCTGAAGTCAGATTCAAAAAGAAGCACCCTGCGGGGTGCTTTTTTGTGCGCACGCTATTTGTGCGCCACCACACATCCCCTGTGGGAGCGGGCTTGCTCGCGAAAGCGGTGTATCAGTCGCCATCTTTATCGACTGACACGGCCTCTTCGCGAGCAAGCCCGCTCCCACATTTGGATTTGTGGTGTTTGGGGGATCAAATTCCAGGCATAAAAAAAGCACCCCGCAGGGTGCTTTTTCTGTCGCTGGAAGCTTAGCGCTTCAGCGAGGCCGGCAGATGCGGCTGGATGGCCGTCAATACTGCCTTGAAGCATTTGGTGTTGCCGGCTACGACGTGGCCTTTTTCAAGGAAGTCGTGACCGCCGGTGAAGTCGCTCACCAGGCCGCCTGCTTCCTGGATCAACAGGGCGCCTGCTGCCATGTCCCACTCGGACAGGCCCGACTCCCAGAAGGCGTCGAAACGACCGGCGGCCACGTAGGCCAGGTCCAGGCTCGCCGAGCCAGCGCGGCGGATGCCGGCGGTCTGGCCGACCAGGGCGCGGAACATGCCCAGGTAGTTGTCGAGGTTGTCCATCTGGTCGTCACGGAACGGGAAACCGGTACCCAGCAGGGCGCCGTCCAGGCTGGTGCGGCCGCTGACGCGCAGGCGACGGCCGTTCAGTTGGGCGCCGCGACCACGGCTGGCGGTGAATTCTTCCTGACGAACCGGGTCCAGGACCACAGCGTGTTCCAGGCGACCGCGGTATTTGCAGGCGATGCTGACAGCGAAGTGAGGAATGCCGCGCAGGAAGTTGGTGGTGCCGTCCAGCGGATCGATGATCCACAGGTACTCTTCGCCTTCGATGCCGGTGCCGGCGTGCAGGCCGGTCTCTTCACCCATGATCGAGTGATTCGGGTACGCCTTGCGCAGTGCGTCGATGATTTTCTGTTCGGCGGCGCGGTCCACCTCGGATACGTAATCCTTGGCGTCTTTTTCGTCGACCTTGATGGTATCCAGGCGCTCGATGGAGCGGAAGATCAATTCACTGGCGCTGCGGGCGGCGCGCAGCGCGATATTCAGCATGGGCTGCATGGATGTGTCACCTAAGGTTGTTAAAGAAAGCCGGGCATTCTATCAGAAAGTTTCTACAGGAGAAGGACGACGTTCGCTTTCATGGCTTAACGGTAGTGGGCGCTGTAAGATTCTGCTCCCGATAATGTGTTCGAGAGCGCCTCCCTTGCTGCAAAACATTCGTGTCGTCCTGGTCAATACCAGCCATCCGGGCAATATCGGCGGGACCGCGCGCGCCATGAAAAACATGGGGCTGTCGCGCCTGGTGCTGGTCGAACCACGCCTGTTCCCGCACCACGAGGCCGATGCCCGTGCTTCCGGTGCCGGTGACATCCTTGAAAAGGCGCAAGTCGTCGCCACCTTGGAAGATGCCTTGGTCGGCTGCAATCTGGTGCTGGGCACCAGTGCTCGCGACCGGCGCATTCCCTGGCCGCTGCTGGACCCGCGCGAATGCGGGACCAAAGTGGTCGAGGAGGCCGGGCAGGGGGCCGAGATCGCCCTGGTGTTCGGTCGTGAAGATTCCGGCCTGACCAACGAAGAGCTGCAGCGATGTCACTATCACGTGCACATTCCATCAGACCCTGAGTTCAGTTCGCTGAACCTTGGGGCGGCGGTGCAGGTGTTGAGTTATGAAGTGCGCATGGCCTGGCTGGCCGCCCAAGGTCAGCCAACCAAGGTCGAGAAGGAAGAAGTGGCATCGGTCAAAAGCGCTGAGCTGGCGACTATGGATGAGCTGGAGCGGTTCTATGAGCACCTGGAACAAACCCTGGTGTCCATCGAATTCCTCGACCCGGAAAAACCACGGCACTTGATGGCGCGCCTGCGCCGGTTGTACGGACGCAGCTCGGTCAGCCGAGCGGAAATGAACATTTTGCGTGGCATCCTCACGGAAACCCAGAAAGCGGCCCGTGGTGAGCTTCTTAAGCGGAAGGATTAATGATGTTTGAGCGTTTGCGTGAAGATATCCAGAGTGTTTTCCATCGAGACCCGGCGGCGCGTAACGCTTTTGAAGTCCTGACCTGCTACCCCGGCATGCATGCCATCTGGATCCACCGTTTGTCGGCGATGCTGTGGCGCGCCGACCTGAAATGGCTGGCGCGGCTGGTGTCGAACTTCGGCCGCTGGCTGACCGGGATCGAGATCCACCCGGGGGCCAAGGTCGGGCGGCGATTCTTCATTGACCATGGCATGGGCATCGTCATTGGTGAAACCGCCGAAATCGGCGATGACGTGACCATTTACCAGGGCGTGACCCTGGGCGGCACTAGTTGGAACAAGGGCAAGCGCCACCCGACCCTGGGTGATGGTGTGGTGGTCGGCGCCGGTGCCAAGGTGCTTGGCCCGTTCACTGTGGGGGCGGGTGCCAAAGTCGGCTCCAACGCCGTGGTCACCAAGGAAGTGCCGCCGGGCGCCACGGTGGTGGGCATTCCGGGGCGGATCATCGTCAAACCGGACCAGGAGCTGGATGCCAAGCGCAAGGCCATGGCCGAGAAGATTGGCTTCGATGCCTATGGCGTGACTGAAGACATGCCGGACCCGGTGGCACGCGCCATCAACCAGTTGCTCGACCACCTGCAGGCGGTCGATGGGCGTCTGGAGGGGATGTGCGGGGCGTTGAAGGACCTGGGCAGTAATTACTGTGCCAAGGACCTGCCTTCGCTGCGCGAAGAAGACTTCGCCTGTGTGAAGGACAAGGATCAGAGTCAGGCCGGCTGAATCCCCCCCCTGTAGGAGCTGCCGCAGGCTGCGATCTTTTGATCTTGTCTTATATAAGCAAAATCAAAAGATCGCAGCCTGCGGCAGCTCCTACAGGTCGCATTTAGACAATGGCACCGCGCTAAGCGGTGTGCCATTAAGTCGCAGATCCTGATATGATGCGGCCGCTCTTTTGCGGGTAAACCTGACTAAAGTACTAGGTCTTATAGTTGACTTAAATACTCGGGAATTGCATACTCGCCTCATTCCGAACTCCGTGGTAATTGTCCATGCGACTGACTACAAAAGGCCGATACGCCGTGACCGCCATGCTCGACCTGGCGTTGCACGCGCAGCACGGGCCCGTGTCCCTGGCCGATATCTCCGAGCGCCAAGGCATCTCCCTGTCCTACCTCGAGCAGCTGTTTGCCAAATTGCGCCGTAGCAATCTGGTGTCCAGCGTTCGCGGTCCAGGCGGCGGTTACCAGCTGTCACGCGACATGCAAGGTATCCAGGTCGCCCAGGTGATCGATGCGGTGAACGAATCGGTCGATGCAACCAAATGCCAGGGCCAGGGTGATTGCCATCAAGGCGACACCTGCCTGACCCACCACTTGTGGTGCGATCTGAGCCTGCAGATTCACGAATTTCTGAGCGGTATCAGCTTGGCTGACCTTGTGACTCGCCGTGAGGTGCAAGAAGTAGCCCAGCGTCAGGATCAACGCCGTTGCAACAGCAAGGCGCCACGCCTGGACAAGATTGAAGCGTCCGCCGTCGAATGACAGCCAGAGAGCTAGCGGCACGCCAGCCAGCCTGATTTAGGAGATAGTCCATGAAATTGCCGATTTACCTTGATTACTCTGCGACTACCCCGGTTGATCCGCGTGTCGCGCAAAAGATGAGTGAATGCCTGCTGGTCGACGGAAACTTCGGTAACCCGGCGTCCCGTTCCCACGTGTTTGGCTGGAAAGCCGAAGAGTCCGTCGAAAACGCCCGTCGTCAGGTGGCCGACCTGGTCAACGCCGACCCGCGTGAAATCGTCTGGACCTCCGGTGCCACCGAATCCGACAACCTGGCAATCAAGGGTGCGGCACATTTCTATGCCACCAAAGGCAAGCACCTGATCACCACCAAGATCGAGCACAAGGCTGTCCTGGACACCATGCGCCAACTGGAGCGTGAAGGTTTCGAAGTGACCTACATCGAGCCTCGCACCGACGGCCTGGTCACGCCTGAGATGATCGAAGCCGAACTGCGCGACGACACCATCCTGGTTTCGGTCATGCACGTGAACAACGAAATCGGCACCATCAACGACATCGCGGCCATCGGCGAACTGACCCGTTCCAAGGGCATCCTGTTCCACGTCGACGCCGCCCAGTCCACTGGCAAGGTCGAGATCGACCTGCAGAAGCTGAAAGTCGACATGATGTCGTTCTCCGCACACAAGACCTACGGTCCTAAAGGCATCGGCGCCCTGTACGTCAGCCGCAAGCCACGTGTTCGCATCGAAGCGACCATGCACGGCGGCGGTCACGAGCGCGGCATGCGTTCGGGCACCCTGGCGACCCACCAGATCGTCGGCATGGGCGAAGCTTTCCGCGTAGCCAAGGAAGACATGGCTGCCGAGAACGTGCGCATCAAGGCCTTGAGCGACCGTTTCTACAAGCAGGTCGAGCACCTGGAAGAGCTGTACGTCAACGGCAGCATGACCGCCCGCGTCCCGCACAACCTGAACCTGAGCTTCAACTACGTTGAAGGCGAGTCGCTGATCATGGCGCTCAAGGACTTGGCGGTTTCGTCCGGTTCGGCCTGCACCTCGGCGTCCCTTGAGCCTTCGTACGTACTGCGCGCCCTGGGCCGCAACGACGAGCTGGCACACAGCTCGATCCGCTTCACCTTCGGCCGTTTCACCACCGAAGAAGAAATCGATTATGCCGCGCAGAAAGTTTGCGAGGCCGTTACCAAGCTGCGCGCTTTGTCGCCGCTGTGGGACATGTACAAAGACGGCGTCGATATCTCGAAGATCGAGTGGGCGGCACACTAAATAAAGAAGCCGCCAGATACAGCTCCTGTAGCGACGCGGCGACTGACGCAAGCGCAGCTACAGGGTCTCAAGAGCGGCCCTGATGAGTGAGGATTGAGAATCATGGCTTACAGCGAAAAGGTCATCGACCACTACGAAAACCCGCGCAACGTCGGCAAGATGGACGCGGAAGATCCTGATGTCGGCACCGGCATGGTCGGCGCTCCGGCGTGCGGCGACGTGATGCGCCTGCAGATCAAGGTCAACGACGCCGGCATCATCGAAGATGCCAAGTTCAAGACCTACGGCTGCGGTTCGGCTATCGCTTCCAGCTCCCTCGCCACCGAGTGGATGAAGGGCAAGACCCTGGACGAAGCGGAAACCATCAAGAACACCCAGCTGGCTGAAGAGCTGGCCCTGCCGCCAGTCAAAATTCACTGCTCGGTACTCGCCGAAGACGCCATCAAGGCGGCCGTTCGCGACTACAAGCAGAAGAAAGGCTTGATCTGACTTTCAGTTTTTGGCGACGAGTAAGGAGTCACCGATGGCTATCAGCATGACAGAAGCGGCTGCTCGACACGTGCGACGCTCCCTTGACGGGCGCGGCAAAGGTGAGGGGATTCGCCTGGGTGTTCGCACCACGGGCTGCTCCGGCCTTGCCTACGTGCTGGAGTTTGTCGACGAGGTGGTTGCAGAGGACCAGGTGTTCGAGAGTCACGGCGAGAAAGTGATCATCGACCCGAAAAGCCTGGCCTACCTGGACGGCACCGAGCTCGATTTCGTCAAGGAAGGGTTGAACGAAGGCTTCAAGTTCAACAACCCCAACGTGCGCGGTGAATGTGGCTGCGGCGAAAGCTTCAACATCTGAGGCTTGTCGTGGGTACTCCTTGTCATTTCGCTTTATTCGAGCTGCAACCGAGCTTCAACCTGGATCTCGACCAGCTGGCTACGCGCTACCGTGAGTTGGCGCGCAGTGTTCATCCAGACCGCTTTGCCGACGCTTCCGAGCGGGAGCAGCGGCTGGCGCTAGAGCAATCCGCGAGCCTCAACGAGGCCTACCAGACGCTCAAGAGTCCACCCAAGCGCGCGCGTTACCTGCTCGCCTTGAATGGTGGTGAGTTGCCGCTGGAGGTCACGGTGCATGATCCGGAGTTTCTTCTGCAACAGATGGAGTTGCGCGAAGAGCTCGAAGACCTGCAGGACAGCGCCGACCTCAATGGCGTTGCCGTCTTCAAGCGCCGCCTGAAAGTGGCCCAGGAAAAACTGAACGACAGTTTCGCAGCTTGCTGGAATGATGCAGCGCAACGTGAACAGGCCGAACGCCTGATGCGGCGCATGCAGTTTCTCGACAAGCTGACCTACGAAGTGCGCCAGCTGGAAGAGCGCCTCGACGATTAACCCAGTGCCGCTCCGGTCGCACGCCTGATATACAGATAAGTCCTGATAACGATGGCCCTACTGCAGATCGCCGAACCCGGCCAAAGTCCTCAACCGCACCAGCGTCGCCTGGCTGTGGGGATCGACTTGGGCACTACCAATTCGCTGGTCGCTGCGTTGCGCAGTGGTCTTTCCGAGCCGCTGGCTGATGCGCAAGGGCAGGTCATCCTGCCGTCTGCCGTGCGCTATCACGCCGATCGCGTCGAGGTTGGCGAATCCGCCAAGCTGGCTGCCGCCACCGATCCCTTGAACACCGTGCTGTCGGTCAAGCGCTTGATGGGTCGTGGTTTGTCCGACGTCAAGCAATTGGGTGATCAGTTGCCGTACCGCTTTGTCGGCGGCGAGTCGCACATGCCGTTCATCGAGACGATCCAGGGGCCGAAAAGCCCGGTCGAAGTCTCGGCGGACATCCTCAAGGTCTTGCGCCAGCGTGCCGAAGCCACTTTGGGTGGCGAGCTGGTAGGTGCGGTCATCACCGTTCCGGCCTATTTCGACGATGCCCAGCGTCAAGCCACCAAGGATGCGGCCAAACTGGCCGGCCTGAATGTGCTGCGTTTGCTCAACGAGCCGACCGCGGCGGCGGTGGCTTACGGTCTGGACCAGCACGCCGAAGGCCTGGTTGCCATCTATGACCTGGGCGGCGGCACCTTCGATATTTCGATTCTGCGCCTGACCGGCGGTGTGTTCGAAGTCCTGGCTACCGGCGGCGACAGCGCCCTGGGCGGTGATGACTTCGACCACGCAATTGCTGGCTGGATCATCGAGAGCGCCGGTCTGTCCGCCAACCTCGATCCGGGTGCGCAGCGTCAGCTGCTGCAAACGGCTTGCGCCGCCAAGGAAGCCCTGACCAACGCCTCGTCGGTCGAAGTGACTCATGGCGACTGGAAAGCCGAGCTGACCCGCGAAGCCTTCGATGCCTTGATCGAGCCGATGATCGCGCGCAGCCTGAAAGCCTGTCGCCGCGCGGTGCGTGATTCCGGTGTAGAGCTGGAAGACGTGCATGCGGTGGTCATGGTTGGCGGCTCGACTCGCGTGCCTCGTGTTCGCGAAGCTGTCGCCGAAGCTTTTGGGCGCCAGCCTCTGACTGAAATCGACCCGGATCAAGTGGTGGCCATCGGTGCCGCGATCCAGGCCGATACCCTGGCCGGCAACAAGCGCGATGGCGATGAATTGCTGCTGCTGGACGTGATTCCGTTGTCCCTGGGCCTGGAAACCATGGGCGGCCTGATGGAGAAGGTGATTCCACGCAACACCACCATCCCCGTCGCTCGGGCGCAGGACTTCACGACTTACAAAGATGGCCAGTCGGCCATGGCTATCCACGTGTTGCAGGGCGAGCGCGAGCTGATCAGCGATTGCCGCTCCCTGGCGCGCTTCGAATTGCGCGGTATTCCGGCGATGGTGGCCGGCGCGGCGAAGATTCGCGTGACCTTCCAGGTCGATGCCGATGGCTTGCTCAGTGTTTCCGCCCGCGAACTGGGTTCGGGCGTCGAGGCCAGCATCCAGGTCAAGCCGTCCTACGGCCTGACCGACGGCGAAATCGCCAAGATGCTCAAGGATTCGTTCCAGCACGCTAACGACGACAAGGTTGCCCGCGTTCTGCGTGAGCAGCAGGTCGATGCCCAGCGCCTGATCGAGGCGGTACAGGCCGCCCTGGAAGCTGACGGCGAGCGCTTGCTGGACGCCGACGAGCGCATGGTCATCGAACTGCAAGTGCAGGAACTGACCGAACTGATGAAAGGTACCGATGGCTACGCCATCGAGCAGCAGACCAAGCGTCTGTCGCAAGTGACCGACGCCTTTGCTGCCCGCCGCCTGGACTCGACGGTGAAAGCCGCGCTGGCGGGGCGCAACCTGAATGAGATTGAGGAATAACGATGCCGCAGGTCATTTTTCTGCCACACGAGAAGTTTTGCCCTGAAGGCATGGTCGTCGAGGCTGAGCCGGGTATTTCCATCCTCGAGCTGGCTCACGAACACCATATCGAGATGGAAAGTGCCTGTGGCGGCGTCTGCGCCTGCACCACCTGCCACTGCATCATCCGCGAAGGTTTCGATTCGCTGGAAGAGGCTGACGAGCTGGAGGAGGACTACCTCGACAAGGCCTGGGGGCTGGAGCGTGAGTCGCGCCTGGGCTGTCAGGCCAAGGTCGGCACCGAAGACCTGACCGTTGAAATTCCGAAGTACTCGCTCAACCACGCAGCCGAAGCGCCGCACTGATTCAAGGAACTGTCATGAGTCTCAAGTGGACTGATGTGCTGGAAATCGCGATCCAGCTGGCTGAAAGCAAGCCTGAAGTGGACCCTATGTCGGTCAACTTCGTCGATCTGCGTAAATGGGTGATGGAATTGCCCGAATTCGACGACAAGCCTGAGCATTGTGGCGAAAAGATCCTGGAGGCCATTCAGGCCCACTGGATCGAAGAACGCGACTGAGCCACGCAGCAGGTTAGGCAATACCCAAGAACCCGCGTATAATTCGCGGGTTTAATTTTTCGCAAATTACCGTTTCTGGAGTTACACCATGGCTGTTCAACGTACTTTCTCCATCATCAAGCCTGACGCCGTTGCTAAAAACGTGATCGGCAAGATCGTTTCCCGTTTCGAAGACGCTGGCCTGCGCGTTGTAGCTTCGAAAATGAAGCAACTGTCCAAAGCCGAAGCCGAAGGCTTCTACGCTGAGCACAGCGAGCGCGGTTTCTTCGGTGACCTGGTAGCGTTCATGACCTCCGGTCCGGTTGTTGTCCAGGTTCTGGAAGGCGAAAGCGCCATCGCTCGCAACCGTGAGCTGATGGGCGCTACCAACCCTAAAGAAGCTGCTGCCGGCACCATCCGTGCTGACTTCGCTGAATCGATCGACGCCAACGCCGTACACGGTTCGGACTCCGAAGCCGCTGCCGCTCGCGAAATCGCATACTTCTTCGCAGCTACTGAAGTAACCACTCGCTAAGCATTGGCTTAAGAGTGAAGGTGAATCCATGACTACATCGACTGTAAAAACCAACCTGCTGGGTCTGACTCAACAGGAAATGGAAAAATTCTTCGACTCAATCGGGGAGAAGCGTTTCCGTGCCGGTCAGGTAATGAAATGGATTCACCACTTTGGCGTCGATGATTTCGACGCCATGACGAACGTCAGCAAGGCCCTGCGCGAGAAGCTCAAGGCCGTTGCTGAAGTTCGCGGTCCGGAAGTGGTCAGCGAGGACATCTCCAGCGACGGCACCCGCAAGTGGGTGGTGCGCGTGGCGTCCGGCAGCTGCGTCGAGACCGTGTACATTCCCCAGGGCAAGCGCGGCACCTTGTGCGTTTCGTCCCAGGCAGGCTGTGCCCTGGATTGCAGTTTCTGCTCCACCGGCAAGCAAGGCTTCAATAGCAACCTCACCGCCGCCGAAGTCATCGGCCAGGTGTGGATTGCCAACAAATCCTTTGGCAGCGTCCCGGCAACCGTCGACCGTGCCATCACCAACGTGGTGATGATGGGCATGGGTGAGCCGCTGCTGAACTTCGACAACGTCATCGCGGCCATGCACCTGATGATGGACGACCTGGGCTACGGCATTTCCAAGCGCCGCGTGACCCTGTCGACCTCCGGCGTGGTGCCGATGATCGATGAGCTGTCCAAGCACATCGACGTCTCCCTGGCGTTGTCCCTGCACGCACCGAATGACGCATTGCGTAACCAATTGGTGCCGATCAACAAGAAGTATCCGCTTAAGATGCTCCTCGAGTCGTGCCAGCGCTACATGTCGTCCCTGGGCGAAAAGCGCGTGCTGACCATCGAGTACACCTTGCTCAAGGACGTGAACGACAAGGTCGAGCACGCCGTTGAAATGATCGAGCTGCTCAAGAACATCCCGTGCAAGATCAACCTGATCCCGTTCAACCCGTTCCCGCACTCCGGTTACGAGCGGCCTAGCAACAATGCCATTCGTCGGTTCCAGGATCAGCTTCATCATGCCGGTTTCAACGTCACTGTACGCACCACCCGTGGTGAAGACATCGACGCGGCCTGTGGTCAATTGGTAGGGCAGGTGCTGGATCGCACCCGTCGCAGCGAACGTTATATCGCCGTGCGTGAACTGAGCGCCGACAACGATATGGCGTCGAACGCTGCGAAGTAATCAAGAGAGGATCTCCATGTCCCTGCGCTTTGCGCTGCTTTTGCTAATGGCCAGCCTGTGCGCTGGCTGTGTGCTTTCGGGCGACTACAACCCGATGAAGACCAGCAAAGGCCGTGGCGAGGCGCTCGAGGCCTACGTGCAACTGGGCATCGGTTATTTGCAACAAGGCATGACCGAGCGAGCAAAAGTGCCTCTGAAGAAGGCGCTGGAGCTGGACGCCGCAGACCCGGACGCCAATGCCGCGCTGGGGTTGGTGTTCCAGGCCGAAATGGAGCCGGAACTGGCTGACCAGCATTTTCGCAAGGCGCTGGCTTCCCGTCCCGCCGATGCGCGAATCCTCAACAACTACGGCAGCTTTCTCTACGAGCAGAAACGTTACAAGGAAGCCTACGAGCGTTTTGAACAGGCCGCCGCCGATACTCTGTATCCTGAGCGTTCGCGCGTGTTCGAGAACCTGGGCATGACGGCTTCGATGCTCGGCCAGCGCGAGTTGGCCCAGCAGCAACTGGAAAAAGCCCTGCGTTTGAATCGACAACAGCCTCGGGCATTGTTGGAAATGGCTGAGTTGTCTTACGAAGACAGGCATTATGTGCCCGCGCGTGACTTTTACGACCGTTTTAGCCTGCTTGCCGAGCAAAATGCACGTAGTCTATTGCTCGGCATTCGCCTGGCAAAAGTGTTTGATGATCGCGACAAGGCCGCCAGTGCGGGCCTGCAATTAAAACGACTTTATCCCGGTACATCGGAATATCAGCAATACCTGTCGGAGCAATGATGAAAGCGGCGCATCCCGAAGTTGTAGCAGCGAATCGCGTTAACCCCGGTGAGACCTTGCGCCAGGCCCGCGAAAGCAATGGCTGGTCGCTGGCCGAAGTGGCCCTTAAGCTCAACCTTACCGTCAATTCCCTGAGCAATCTGGAAGCCGGCGATTTCGACAAGCTGCCAGGGCATACCTTCGCCCGCGGCTATATCCGTGCTTATGCCAAATTGCTCGGCATGGACCAGGCCGTCCTGGTCCAGCAGTTCGACCAATCCACCGGTACCGACTCCAAGGGCAGCAGCGTTCACAGCCTGGGCCGTATCGAAGAGCCAGTGCGCGTGTCCCACACCATCTTGCGCATTGTCAGCCTGTTGTTGCTGGTGGCCGTGGTGGGTGGTGGTTTTGTCTGGTGGCAGGACCAGACCTCGCTGCGCACCAAGGACCTGATCAGCCTGACCCCGGAACACGTGGAAGTCGAAGGTGCCGATGGCACTACCCAGATTCATCCGCTGGATGAGCCGGAAGACCAGGCGGTGGCCGAGGGTGAGGCGCAAAACACCACGGCCCTGGCATTGCCGCAGGCCGACTCCGCGACCCCGGCTCCGGCTGAAACGCCAGCGCCGGCACCCGTTGCACCGACCGCCGCCGCACCGACCGCCGCCACGCCTGTGACGCCAGCCCCGGCTGTTCCTGCAGCTCCAGCTGTTGCAGCGCCGACGGTGAATGCACCGGTTGCTCCAAGTGTTGCAGCGCCAACCGCTGCGGCACCGGCGCCAGCAGCGCCTGCGGTGGCAGGCCAGGGCCAGGTCCAACTACAGTACAGCGCCGACTGCTGGACCCAGGTCACCGACGGCAACGGCAAGGTGCTGTTGAGCGGCCTGAAGCGTAAAGGCGAAAGCGTTTCCCTCAATGGCAAGCCGCCGTTTTCCGTGCGCCTGGGTTATGCCCGCGGCGCGCAGGTCAGCTACAACGGTCAGGCGGTCAATGTCGCTCCGTTCACCAGTGGCGAGACTGCTCGCCTGAAGTTGGGTCAATAAGTCATGCACGGCGAATCTCCAATCAAACGTCGCGAATCGCGCAAGATCTGGGTCGGTAATGTACCTGTTGGCGGCGATGCGCCCATCGCTGTGCAAAGCATGACCAACAGCGACACCAACGACGTCGCTGCGACCGTCGCGCAAATCAATCGCCTGGAAGCCGCGGGTGTCGATATCGTGCGGGTGTCCGTGCCGGACATGGACGCCGCCGAGGCCTTCGGCAAGATCAAGCAACTGGTCAAGGTGCCCTTGGTCGCCGACATTCACTTCGACTATCGCATCGCCTTGCGCGTGGCCGAACTTGGCGTTGACTGCCTGCGGATCAACCCGGGCAACATCGGTCGCGAAGACCGCGTGCGCGCGGTGGTCGATGCCGCCCGCGATCGTGGCATTCCGATCCGTATCGGGGTGAACGCCGGCTCCCTGGAAAAAGACCTGCAGAAAAAATACGGCGAGCCGACGCCAGCCGCGCTGGTTGAATCGGCGCTGCGCCACGTCGAACACCTTGAGCGCCTGAACTTCCAGGACTTCAAGGTCAGCGTGAAAGCCTCCGACGTGTTCATGGCCGTCGAAGCCTACCGCTTGCTGGCGAAGGAAATCGTCCAGCCGCTGCACCTGGGCATCACCGAAGCCGGTGGTTTGCGTTCAGGCACGGTGAAATCTGCCGTGGGCCTCGGTATGCTGCTCGCCGAAGGGATTGGCGATACCATTCGCATCTCGTTGGCGGCTGATCCGGTCGAGGAAGTGAAAGTCGGCTACGACATTCTCAAGTCCCTGCATCTGCGTTCCCGTGGCATCAACTTCATCGCCTGCCCGAGTTGCTCGCGGCAGAACTTCGATGTGGTCAAGACCATGAACGAGCTGGAAGGGCGCCTCGAAGACCTGCTGGTGCCGCTTGACGTCGCGGTCATCGGTTGCGTGGTCAACGGGCCGGGCGAAGCCAAGGAAGCCCATATCGGCTTGACCGGCGGCACGCCAAACCTGATTTACATCGACGGCAAGCCGTCGCAGAAACTGACGAATGACAATCTGGTGGATGAGCTTGAACGCTTGATCCGCGAGAAAGCGGCCGAAAAGGTCGAAGCCGACGCAGCGGTTATCGCGCGCGGCTGAGCCGACTGAAGAGCCGAACGGAATTTAAGGATTTAATGTGAGCAAGTCTCTGCAAGCCATTCGTGGCATGAACGACATCCTGCCCGAACAGACCCCCCTGTGGCGTCATTTCGAAGGCACCGTTTCGCGCCTGCTGGATAACTACGGTTACAAGCAGATCCGCATGCCGATCGTCGAGTTCACCGAGCTGTTCAAGCGCTCCATCGGTGAAGTGACCGACATCGTCGAAAAAGAGATGTACACCTTCGACGACCGTAACGGCGACTCCCTGACCCTGCGTCCCGAAGGCACGGCAGCGTGTGTGCGTGCGGTGCTCGAGCACGGCATCACCGGCGGTGGCCAGGTGCAGAAGCTCTGGTACATCGGTCCGATGTTCCGCCACGAGCGTCCGCAGAAAGGCCGTTACCGCCAGTTCCACCAGATCGGTGTCGAGGTTTTCAACCTCGACGGTCCGGACATCGACGCCGAACTGATCGTGCTGACCTGGCGCCTGTGGGGCGAGCTGGGTATCCGCGATGCGGTCAAGCTCGAACTCAACAGCCTGGGCACCAGCGAGTCCCGTGGACGCTATCGTGAAGCGCTGGTCGAGTTCCTGTCCGGTCACCTGGACAAGCTGGACGAAGACAGCCAGCGCCGCTTGAAAACCAACCCGCTGCGGGTCCTGGACACCAAGAATGCCGATACACAGGCGATTCTGGTCGATGCGCCGAAAATGGCCGACTACCTCGACGAAGAATCTCGCGTGCACTTCGAGGGCCTCAAGGCTCGCCTGGACGCCGCCGGCATCCCCTATGTGATCAACCCGAAGCTGGTTCGCGGGCTGGACTACTACAGCAAGACCGTTTTCGAATGGGTCACCGACAAACTTGGCGCCCAGGGCACCGTGTGTGCCGGTGGTCGTTACGACGGCCTGGTCGAGCAGATGGGCGGCAAGCCTACTGCCGGCGTGGGTTTCGCCATGGGTATCGAACGCCTGGTATTGCTGCTGGAAACCCTGGAGCAGATCCCGGAAGAAATCTCCCGTCAGGTCGACGTCTACCTCTGTGCCTTCGGTGAAGCCGCCGAGCTGGCAGGCCTGGCCTTGGCCGAGCGCGTGCGCGACCAGTTGCCCAACCTGCGCCTGCAAGTCAATGCCGGCGCTGGCAGCTTCAAGAGCCAGTTCAAGAAGGCCGACAAGAGCGGTGCGCTGTTCGCACTGATCCTCGGCGACGACGAGATGGCCCAGCAAGTGGTAGGTTTCAAACCCCTGCGTGGCCAGGGCGAACAACAAAGCATTGCCTGGGATGCGCTTGCTGCACACCTGGCCACCTGCGTCGTGCAGGGTTGAAGCTGTCATAACAGCCGAATTAGCGATTAAGGAGTATTGGGGTGTCGAGTACCGAAGACGAACAGCTGGCGGATTTTAAGGAATGGTGGTCACGCAACGGCAAGCCCCTGGTTACTGGCGGCCTGTTGGCGCTGGTCATCGTGTTCGGTTGGCAGGCGTTCCAGAAGTATCAGAGCAACCAGTCGCAAGGTGCCTCGATGCTCTATCAGCAATTGCTCGAAACCACGCTGACGCCTGACGGCAAGCCAGATGCGGCGCGAGTCTCGGACCTGGCCGGCAAGCTCAACAGCGAGTTCGGCGGCAGCGCCTATGCACAATACGGCAGCCTGTTCGTGGCGAAAGTCGCGGTCGACAGTGGCAAGCTCGATGACGCAGCCAGCGAGCTCAAGGCCATCGTCGCCAAGCCGGCCAACCCGGCACTGGGCGAAATCGCCCGTCAGCGCCTGGCGCAGGTACTGGCCGCGCAGGACAAGGTCGATGAAGCCCTGAAGCTGCTGGAAGGCGATGCCGACAAGGCCTTCCTGGCCACTCGCGAAGAACTCAAGGGCGACCTGCTGGTGCAGTTGGGTCGTACCGACGAAGCGCACGCGGCGTATCAAAAAGCCAAGGCGGCACTGTCGGATGAAGCGGCGGTCGGTGGCCTGCAAATCAAGCTGGACGACCTGGCCAAAGGGGATGCGTGACGTGATTCGTTGGAAGCATGCAGCATTGCTGGCCCTGGCCATTTTGGCCGCGGGTTGCAGCAGCAACAGCAAGAAAGAATTGCCACCGGCCGAATTGACCGACTTCAAGGAAGAAGTGGTCCTGCAGAAGCAGTGGAGTCGTTCGATCGGTGACGGTCAGGGCGAAACCTACAATATGCTGGTTCCGGCCATCGATGGCGATACCATCTATGCCGCCGATGTCACCGGTGTGGTGATGGCGCTGGATCGCAGCAACGGCGACGTCAAATGGAAGAAAGATCTCGAACTGCCTGTTTCCGGCGCCGTTGGCGTGGGTTACGGCCTGCTGACGGTGGGTACGATCAAGGGTGAAATCGTTGCCCTGGACGCCATCAGCGGCGAAGAGAAATGGCGCGCGCGCGTGTCCAGTGAAGTCCTCGCACCGCCGGCCAACAATGGCGATGTGGTCGTGGTCCAGACCCAGGACGATCGCTTGATCGGTCTGGATGCCGCCACTGGCAACCAGCGCTGGTTGTATGACAGCACGCCTGCGGTACTGACCCTGCGCGGTACCAGCGCACCGATCGTGACCAACCGCCTCGCGGTGGCTGGCTTCTCGACTGGTAAAGTGGTCGCTCTCGACATTTCCAACGGCGTGCCGGTGTGGGAACAGCGTGTAGCGATCCCGCAAGGTCGTTCGGAACTGGAGCGTGTTGTCGACATCGATGGCGGCTTGCTGTTGTCCGGTGAGACGATTTATGTCGCCAGCTACCAGGGTCGCGTTGCGGCACTGGACCTGCAAAGCGGTCGGCAACTCTGGCAGCGTGATGCTTCCAGCTATGCCGGTGTCGCCCAGGGTTTCGGCAGCGTCTACGTGAGCCTGTCCTCGGGCACCGTTGAAGGCGTCGACGAGCGTTCCACCACAGCCTTGTGGAGCAACGATTCGCTGGCTCGCCGCCAACTGTCGGCTCCAGAAGTGTTCTCCAGTTATGTTGCAGTCGGTGACCTGGAAGGTTACCTGCACCTGTTGAGTCAGGTGGACGGTCGATTCGTCGGCCGCGAGCGCATCGACAGCGACGGCCTGCGTGCCCGTCCGCTGGTGGTGGGTGACACGATTTATGTATATGGCAACAGCGGCAAACTGGAAGCCCTGACCATTAAGTAACGACTATGCTTGGGGTTAATCCCCCGGGCTGCTTCACTTGTGGATATGAATGTGGGAGCGAGCCTGCTCGCGATGGACGTCAACGATAACGTTTGCATCCTGAATAAACGCGGTGCTCCGGCGTTTTTCGTCGGAACGCCGCCCGGAGCAGGCTCGCTCCCACAAACAAGCGCACAGTGTTGCCCCGAGCACCAGCCGCTGCCCTCGCAGCGGCTTTTGTATTTTCTGAAATAAACGAAGTGGAGAGCCGCATGGTTCCCGTAATCGCCCTGGTGGGCCGACCGAACGTCGGCAAGTCCACCTTGTTCAACCGCCTGACCAGGACTCGCGACGCTATCGTCGGCGACTTGTCCGGTCTGACCCGTGATCGCCAGTACGGTGAGGCCAAGTGGCAAGGGCGTTCCTACATTCTGGTCGACACCGGCGGTATCTCCGGTGACGAGCATGGTATGGACGAAAAAATGGCCGAGCAGTCGCTGCTGGCCATTGAAGAAGCGGATGTCGTTCTATTCCTGGTAGATGCCAAGGCCGGTTTCACCGCCGCCGACCAGATGATCGCCGAGCATTTGCGCAAGCGTAACAAGCGTTCCCACGTGGTCGCCAACAAGGTCGACAACATCGACCCGGAAATGGCCCGCGCTGAATTCGCTCCACTGGGTATGGGCCACGCGATCCCGATCGCCGGTGCTCACGGTCGTGGCATCACCCAGTTGCTGGAAATCGCCTTGGGCGACTTCCCGAAAGACGAAGACGAGCCGGAAGAAGGCGAGGAAGAGGACGTTGCCGAAGGCGAGGAAGCCAAGCGCATTCCTGGCCCGAGCGAAAAAGACGGGATCAAGATCGCGATCATCGGTCGCCCGAACGTTGGCAAGTCGACCCTGGTCAACCGCATGCTCGGTGAAGACCGGGTGATCGTGTATGACCAACCCGGCACCACCCGCGACAGTATCTACATCCCGTTCGAGCGTAACGACGAGAAGTACACGCTGATCGACACCGCCGGTGTGCGCAAGCGCGGCAAGATCCACGAAGAAGTCGAAAAGTTCTCCGTGGTCAAAACCCTGCAGGCGATCAAAGACGCCAACGTGGTGATCTTCGTGATGGACGCCCGCGAAGGCGTGGTGGACCACGACCTCAACCTGCTGGGCTTCGCCATCGAGTCGGGTCGTGCGCTGGTCATCGCGATCAACAAGTGGGACGGCATGACGCCGAGCGAGCGCGACTTCGTGAAGGTCGAGCTGCAGCGTCGTCTGTTCTTCGTCGACTACGCCGACATCCACTTCATCTCGGCGCTGCACGGCACCGGCGTGGGCAACCTCTATGCCTCGGTGCAGAACTCGTTCAAGTCCGCGGTCACCCGCTGGCCGACCAACCGTCTGACCCAGATCCTGGAAGACGCGGTTGGCGAGCACGCACCGCCAATGGTCAACAACCGCCGGATCAAGCTGCGTTACGCCCACTTGGGTGGTGCGAACCCGCCGATCATCGTGATCCACGGTAACCAGATCGAGAAGGTGCCGAAGTCCTACGTTCGCTACCTGGAAAACACTTACCGCCGTGTCTTGAAGCTGGTCGGTACGCCGATCCGCATCGAGTTCAAGGGCGGCGAGAACCCGTATGAAGGCAACAAGAACTCGCTGACCGACCGCCAGGTCAACAAGAAGCGTCGCTTGATGTCGCACCACAAGAAAGCCGACAAGAAGCGCCGCGACAAGCGCTGATCTAAGGCTTGCCTCACTCATGTGGGAGCGAGCCTGCTCGCGAATGCAATCTGTCAGTCAACGTTTATCGCGACTGACACACCGCCTTCGCGAGCAGGCTCGCTCCCACAGGGTAGGACAAGAAGAAGGGCGCTTTTGGCGCCCTTTTGTTATGGGCGCCGTTTGGGCTATCCTCGGGCTCTCCCGCGCCGCCGTTAGAGCCGGGTGTAGAGCAGGGAATCCTCGATGATCACCAGTAAGCTGCCGAATGTCGGCATCACCATCTTCACGCAGATGTCTCAGCTCGCGGCGCAAACCGGGGCGCTCAACCTGTCCCAGGGCTTTCCCGATTTCGCTGCTCCGCAGGCCCTGTGCGATGCGGTCGGCCGGCATATTGCCAATGGCCACAACCAATACTCGCCAATGACCGGGCTGCCGGTACTGCGTCAGCAGATCGCGGCGAAAATCGCCCGCAGCTATGGCGTCAGCGTCGATGTGGACAACGAAGTGACCGTGACGCCCGGCGCGACCGAGGCGATTTTCTGCGCCATCCAGGCCGTTATCCACAGCGGTGACGAAGTCATCGTGTTCGACCCGGCTTATGACAGTTACGAGCCTTCGGTTGAGCTGGCCGGTGGCCGTTGCGTTCATGTGCAACTGGGGTTGGATGACTTCAGCATCGATTTCCAGAAGCTCGCCCAGGCACTGAGTCCGCGTACGCGGATGATCATCCTCAACACTCCGCACAATCCCAGCGGCGCACTGATCAACCGTGCGGAGCTGGACCAACTGGCGGCGTTAATCCGCGATCGTGACATCTATGTGATCAGCGATGAGGTCTACGAACACCTGGTCTACGACGGTGTGCCCCACGTCAGTGTGCTGGCCCATGAAGAGTTGTATCAGCGCGCCTTCGTGGTCAGCTCCTTCGGCAAGACCTATCACGTCACCGGCTGGAAAACCGGCTATGTGGTCGCGCCACCGGCCCTGACGACAGAGCTGCGCAAGGTGCATCAATATGTCAATTTTTGCGGCGTAACACCCTTGCAATACGCCTTGGCTGATTACATGGCCGAGCATCCGGAACATGTCGAAGAACTGCCGGGCTTCTATCAGGCCAAGCGTGACCTGTTTTGCGACCTGCTGGCGCCTTCGCGCTTCAGCTTCACCCGGGTAAGCGGTACGTATTTCCAGCTGGTCGACTACTCGCAGATCCGCCCGGATCTCAACGACGTCGAGATGGCCCTGTGGATGACCCGTGAACACGGCGTTGCGAGCATCCCGATCTCGGTGTTCTACCAGACGCCGCCTGAAGGCCAGCGCCTGATACGCCTGTGCTTTGCCAAACGTGAGGAGACCCTGCGTGAAGCAGCGGAAAAATTATGCGTGATCTGAGTGCGTTGCCGAACCTGACCGTTGCGCTGATCCAGACCACCCTGGCCTGGCACGATCGCCAGGCCAACCTGGAGCATTTCGAGCACTTGCTGGAACAGGCTCGCGGCGCGGACCTGATCATTCTGCCGGAGATGTTCACCACCGGTTTCTCGATGGAGTCCGAGACCCTCGCTGAAGCGGAAAACGGACCGACCAGTAAATGGTTGCGGGCTCAGGCGGCAAAATTCGATGCGGTGATCACCGGTAGCGTGATCGTGCAGGCCGCTGATGGCAGCCATCGTAACCGCCTGTTGTGGGCGCGGCCGGACGGCGAAGTGTGGCACTACGACAAACGTCACCTGTTCCGCATGGCCGGCGAGCACAAGCACTTCACCCCGGGCGAACGCCAGGTGCAGTTCGAACTCAAGGGTTGGCGAGTGCGGCCGCTGATTTGCTACGACCTGCGCTTCCCGGTGTGGAGTCGCGATGCGCAGGACACGGACCTGCTGCTGTACACCGCCAACTGGCCGGGTGCACGGCGCCAGCACTGGAACCGCTTGCTGCCGGCGCGGGCCATCGAGAACCTGTGCTACGTGGCAGCGGTTAACCGCATCGGCACCGATGGCAAAGGCTTTGCCTATACCGGGGACAGCCAGGTGCTGGATTTCCAGGGCGAGACGTTGCTCAGCGCGGGGGAGGCGGACGGGGTGTTTAAAGTGGTGCTGGATGCGGCGGAACTGGCAGCGTATCGCACGCGTTTTCCGGCGAACCTGGATGCCGATACCTTCGAGTTCACCTGAGACTTGCACTGCCTGAGCTGGCCCCTTCGCGAGCAGGCTCGCTCCCACATTGGAATGCGTTCTCCTGTGGGAGATTCTATGGTTGAGGGGAAGCCCTCAACTGGTTTTCGGTTGGTATTCACTCTGCCCCTTCAGCAGGG
>NZ_JBXAHO010000057.1:0-25572 GCF_058795195.1 Pseudomonas sp. GW823-FHT06B06
TGTTTACCAAGGAGTTTTCCGTTTCGACTGCGCCGGAAGTGGGGCGAATTATAGGCTTCCAGAATCTGCCGTCAACCACTAATTACGCCTTTTTGGCAGAAGTACCCTTTTTAGCGATCAGGCGCGGGATTCGACGAGCCAGCGGCGGTAGCCTGAGCACTAACAGCAATGCGCCTATAGATGCATAGATCGACCACTCCTTAACATCGGCGCGCACGATCCAGAGCATATGCAGCAATCCGAGCACGAGAACCAGATAAGCCAAGCGATGCAGCTTCTTCCAAAGAACTCCCATACGTCGTTGGCTGTATCGATTGGACGTGCAAGCCAACGACAGCAAACACAAAAAACCCAATGCCCCGACAATGATGTACGGTCGCTTGCGCAATTCGACACCTAGCTGCGACCAGTCAAATCCAAGGATGAACGCCAGGTAGGCGCTCAAGTGCAGAACCACGTAAGCGAAACACCACAATCCCAATTGCCGCCGGACCGCTATCCACACCGCCCAACCCGTGAGCTTTTGCAGCGGCGTCATACTGAGCGTGATGAGCAACAGCACAAGCGCCCCTAACCCCAACCGATCAACCAGCACCTTGCCGGGATCAGGCCCCAGCGCATCCTGCCAGGCCTGGTACAACCAAAGCAGCGGCCACACCATTGCACAAATGAAAACCGCTGTACGCCAGAGCGGATATCGCATCAATAATTCTTCCGCAAATCGAGCCCTGCATATAAAGAAGCGACTTCATCCGCATAACCGTTGAATATCAGCGTGTCACGCACATTGGGCTTGAACAGGCCGCTCGGCAGTCGGCGCTCGCGAGCCTGGGTCCAGCGCGGGTGGTCAACCGTAGGATTCACGTTCGCGTAGAAACCGTATTCATCCGCGGCAATACTCTGCCAAGTGGTTTTAGGCTGTTCGCTCACCAGGCTTATCCGCACGATGGACTTGATGCTTTTAAACCCGTACTTCCATGGCACGACCAAACGCAAAGGCGCCCCGTTCTGGTTCGGCAACTCACGCCCGTACATCCCCACCGCCAGTATTGCCAGCGGGTTCATGGCTTCATCCAATCGCAGCCCTTCTACATAAGGCCAGTCGATCAAGGCGAACCCGGACCGCTGTCCAGGCATGCTCTTTGGATCCTGCAGGGTTTCGAAGCGTATGAATTTGGCGCTTGACGTGGGCTCTACCTGGCCAAGCAGCGCCGAAATGGGGAAGCCGATCCATGGAATCACCATCGACCACGCCTCAACGCAGCGCAAACGGTAAATGCGCTCTTCCAACTGATAAGGCTTCATGAAGTCTTCCAGAGCATACCGCCCAGGCTTACCCACCTCCCCGTCCACGACCACGCTCCAGGGTTCGGTTTTCAGCGCACCGGCGTTGGCAGCCGGGTCACCCTTGTCAGTGCCGAACTCATAGAAGTTGTTGTAATGCGTCGCGTCCTTGAACGGTGTGATCGCCTCATCCTTCACGCTGACGGCACCCCATCGAATCGAGGGAAGCTTTTCGCCAAACCAGGAGGGTGCCTTGCCAGGCTCGACACCCGGGTATCGCGCCGCTTCATCGGCCACCGCCCACCGCGGCAGACTGCTCACCGCCAATCCGGTTACGGCAGCACCCAATACATTGCGTCGAGAAAGATAGAGAGATTCAGGCGTGACGTCCGACTCATGGCAGTCGGACGCTTTTGGGACTTTGATCAGCATGGCTACTCCGCAGCATTGGAGAACAGGCGCACCAACAGACTGCGGAGTATGAGGGAAATTACATCACTCGGCGCTTTTACGCCGACGAAGATGTAACAGGTATTGCACTGGACCAGATGCGGCGTAGGCGAGGAACACCAGGAGCAGGATGCGCGGCGGATCACTGAATACGACGGCAAACACCAACACCACAGCAAGGATCGCCACAAACGGAACGCGCCCTTTCAGGTCCAGCTCCTTGAAGCTGTTGTACTTGATGTTGCTGACCATCAGCATGCCGGCCGCCGCCACCATCAGCGCAACCAGGAAGGACATCTTGGAACCCTGGATGCCGTAATCACTGAACGCCCAGACAATACCGGCTACGACTCCCGCCGCAGCCGGGCTGGCGAGACCGATGAAATAACGCTTGTCGGCAGTACCGACCTGGGTGTTGAACCGTGCCAGGCGCAACGCCGCACCCGCGACATAGATGAAGGCGACCATCCAGCCGACCTTGCCCATGTCACCAAGCGCCCAGCCGAAGGCGAGCAACGCCGGTGCCACGCCAAAGGCGACCATGTCCGACAGCGAGTCGTACTCGGCGCCAAAGGCGCTCTGGGTATTGGTCATGCGGGCAACGCGGCCGTCAAGGCCGTCGAGCACCATCGCCACGAAAATCGCGATGGCGGCGAACGCAAAATACTTGCTCGCACCAATCGAATCGCCGGCACTCAAGGCACTCTGGGCGCTCATCGAGTTGATGATGGAATAGAACCCTGCGAAGAGATTCGCAGTGGTGAACAGATTCGGCAGAAGATAGATACCACGATGCCGGACTTTACGGCCGTCAGCGTCATGCCCTTCTTCGATGTGCTCATCGATGGGCAGAAGGCTTTCGGCGTCAGAAGCCTGCTTTGGCTCTTCGGGACGTTCGCTCATGGACATTACCTTGCAACGGGGTGGAAAGTTTCGACAGGTGTCTGGGACGACGGTTCGACCGCAAACGATGCAGCTTTATACCAGAACCGATCACCCAAACGAAAAAACGCGGCCTAAGCCGCGTTTTTCGGACAAGCAATCGACTTAGTTCTTGGCTTTGTCGACGATCTTGTTGGCACCGATCCAAGGCATCATGGAGCGCAGTTGCTCGCCGATGACTTCGATACCGTGCGCGGCGTTATTACGACGCTTGGCGGTCATCGAAGGATAGCCGGTAGCGCCTTCGCTGATGAACATCTTGGCGTATTCGCCGTCCTGAATGCGTTTCAGGGCGTTGCGCATGGCCTGACGGGATTCGGCGTTGATCACTTCCGGGCCAGTCACGTACTCGCCGTACTCGGCGTTGTTGGAGATCGAGTAGTTCATGTTGGCGATACCGCCTTCGTACATGAGGTCCACGATCAGCTTCAGTTCGTGCAGGCATTCGAAGTAGGCCATTTCCGGCGCGTAGCCAGCTTCAACCAGGGTTTCGAAACCAGCTTTTACCAGTTCAACGGTACCGCCGCACAGAACGGCTTGTTCGCCGAACAGGTCGGTTTCAGTCTCGTCCTTGAAGGTGGTTTCGATGATGCCGGTACGACCGCCACCCACGCCAGCAGCGTAGGACAGTGCTACGTTTTTAGCGTTGCCGGATGCGTCCTGGTAGATCGCGATCAGGTCAGGGATACCGCCGCCTTTGACGAACTCGGAACGTACGGTATGACCTGGAGCCTTCGGCGCGATCATGATCACGTCGAGGTCAGCGCGCGGCACAACCTGGTTGTAGTGGATCGCGAAACCGTGGGAGAAGGCCAGGGTGGCGCCTTTCTTGATGTTCGGCTCGATTTCGTTCTTGTACAGGGAAGACTGGAACTCGTCCGGGGTCAGGATCATGACCAGGTCGGCAGCAGCAACAGCGGAAGCAACGTCAGTCACTTTCAGGCCGTGGGCTTCAGCCTTGGCAACAGTGGCCGAGCCTTTGCGCAGGCCAACAGTCACGTCAACGCCGGAATCTTTCAGGTTGCACGCTTGAGCGTGGCCTTGGGAGCCGTAACCGATGATGGCAACTTTCTTGCCCTGGATGATCGACAGGTCGCAGTCTTTATCGTAGAAAACTTTCATGAATTTCCCCTATATCAGGCCGTTCAGGCCATTCGCTAATTTGGTTTAGATGCTGAGTACTTTGTCGCCGCGGGCAATACCGGTGACGCCACTGCGGACGGTCTCCAGGATCGAGGCGGTGCCAATGGACTGGATGAAGCTGTCGAGCTTGTCGCTGGTACCGGTCAATTGAACGGTATATACGCTGGCACTGACATCGACGATCTGTCCACGGTAAATATCGGTGGTGCGCTTGATCTCGGCGCGCTGGGCGCCGGTGGCCTTGACCTTGACCAGCATCAGTTCGCGCTCGATGTGAGCACTTTCCGACAGGTCGACCAATTTGACCACTTCGATCAGCTTGTTCAGGTTCTTGGTGATCTGCTCGATGACTTCATCGTGCCCGACAGTGGTCAGCGTCAGACGCGACAGGGTCGGGTCTTCGGTGGGGGCCACGGTCAGGCTTTCGATGTTGTAGTTGCGCTGCGAGAACAGGCCGACAACACGAGACAAAGCGCCAGGTTCGTTTTCCAGAAGCAAGGAAATAATGTGCCGCATGATTAAGTACGCTCCGTCTTGCTCAGCCACATATCGCGCATGGAGCCGTCTTTGATCTGCATCGGATAGACGTGCTCGCTGGTGTCGACCGAAATATCGATTACCACCAGGCGATCTTTCATGGCGAACGCCTCTTCCATCTTCGACTTCAAATCTTTCGAATCAGTGATGCGCACGCCAACGTGGCCATAGGCCTCCGCCAGCTTGACGAAATCAGGCAGCGATTCCATGTAGGAATGAGAGTGACGGCTGCCGTAGCTCATGTCCTGCCATTGGCGAACCATGCCCAGTACACCGTTGTTCAGGATGACGATCTTGACCGGCAAACCGTATTGCAGGCAGGTCGACAATTCCTGAATGTTCATCTGGATGCTGCCCTCGCCCGTTACGCAGGCGACGTCATCATCCGGAAAGCTCAACTTGATACCCATGGCCGCAGGGAAACCGAAGCCCATCGTGCCCAGGCCACCGGAGTTGATCCAGCGGTTCGGCTTGTTGAACTTGTAGTACTGCGCCGCGAACATCTGGTGCTGACCCACGTCGGAGGCTACAAAGGCATCGCCCTTGGTCACTTCGCACAGGGTTTCAATCACCGCCTGCGGCTTGATGACACTGCCGTCGCCCTTGTCATAAGGGAACAGGCCGCGGTCACCGCGCCACTCGTCGATCTGCTTCCACCAACTGGCCACGGACTCCTTGTTCGGGGTCTCGCCGATTTCCTTGAGGATCGCGACCATTTCGGTCAGGACGCTCTCGACCGGACCCACGATAGGCACATCGGCCTTGATGGTCTTGGAGATCGAAGCCGGGTCGATGTCGATGTGGATGATCTTGGCGTTCGGGCAGAACTTCGATGCACCGTTGATGACGCGGTCGTCGAAGCGTGCGCCGACGGCCAGGATCACGTCAGCATGGTGCATCGCCAGGTTGGCGGTGTAGCTGCCGTGCATACCCAGCATGCCGATGAACTGACGGTCGGTACCAGGGTAACCGCCCAGGCCCATCAGGGTGTTGGTCACTGGCAGGTTGAGCATCTTCGCCAACTCGGTGAGCGGCGCGGAACCACCACCCAGGATGACGCCACCGCCCGAATACAGCACAGGCCGCTTGGCCGCCAGGAGCATTTCTGCCGCCTTGCGGATTTGCCCCGAGTGGCCGCGAACGGCCGGGCTGTAGGAGCGCAGCTTGGCTTTTTTCGGGAAGACGTATTCGAACTTCTCGGCCGGGTTGGTCATGTCTTTCGGAATGTCGACAACGACCGGACCAGGACGACCGGATTGCGCCAGGTAGAACGCCTTCTTCATGACTTCCGGGATTTCCGACGCATGCTTGATCATGAAGCTGTGTTTCACGATCGGCCGGGAGATACCGATCATGTCGGTTTCCTGGAAGGCGTCGGTACCGACCATGGTGCTAGGCACCTGGCCAGAAATCACCACCATCGGAATGGAGTCCATGTAGGCCGTGGCGATACCGGTGATGGCGTTGGTCGCGCCCGGGCCGGAGGTCACCAGTACCACGCCGGCTTTACCGGTGGCACGGGCGTAGCCGTCAGCCATATGGGTCGCGGCCTGCTCGTGACGAACCAGGATGTGAGTCACTTCCGGTTCTTTGAACAAGGCATCATAGACATGAAGAAGAGCACCACCCGGGTACCCGTAGATATATTTGACGCCTTCGTCGCGCAAAAAGCGGACGAGCATCTCACCGCCAGATAAAAGCTCCACGTTGTTCACCTCTAAAACGCCAGAATACCGTCCACGAAAAGGGGGACGGGTCTTAATAGGTTTACTTCCCAGCAGAGCATGAGCGACGGTGGTCGCCGACTACGTCAGCACTGACTGAGCAAGTATTGGGATCGTCCCAAGTGTTGCGGGCCTTTCCCACCCAGCGCGAGGTAACGCGTTGCGGGTGTAACAGGTCGGCGCGGATGTGCGCCTCATGATCTGCCGAGTGGGTCTGCTTCTGGCAGTCCCTCTACAGCGGACTTTGGATTCTTCTGTTTCATCCCTTGCAAGTCAAGTCGTCTATGAGCTTTATTCTACTAACCACATGAGAACGCAAGAAAAAACCTGTAAACCCCCTGCGTGTTAGCTTCAATTGCGCAACTTTTGACAAGGAATTGGCATGCGTACGCACTTCCTCATCGCCGGCCTGATGCTCGCCCTTAGCCCGATGTGCATGGCCGCGCAGATTTACCAGTGGGTCGACGCCCAGGGCGTTACCCATTTCGATGCTCAACCGCCTCGGGATCAGCCTGCCACTACCATCGTCACGCCCGCCCCAAAGCCTGGCAGGTCGGGCACTGGCGCACAAAACGGGGCCATTGGCGACCAACAGGCGATCGACAAGTCGGTGAAGAAGCAGGTGAGCGAGCAACAGAACCAGCTGAAGGCTTTCTGCGAACAGGCGCGAACCAATCTGGCGCAATTGCAGAATAATCCGCGTTTAAGAGAGGAAGTGGATGGCCAGATGCGGCGTATTGATGGCTCCCAGCGTCAGGAGCGCATCGATGAAACGCAAAGGCAGATTGCGGATAACTGCATGTAGGAGCTGTCGTGTGCAACGAGGCTGCGATCTTTTTTTGAAAGCAAGATCAAAAGATCGCAGCCTCGTTGCACTCGACAGCTCCTACAGGGGATCGCAGCTCAGCGCGAGGCGGTGATTAGTTGATCGAACTCTTTGAGCAAAGCCTGCAGCTGCCGGTCCTTGCCCTGGACATTGCGCTGGGCGAAGACCATTTCAGCCATCTCCTGAATCCCCGATGCATTCGGCAAGGGCAGATCCTGCTCCAGGATTGCTTTCATGCGCGGCAGGAAGATCCATTGCAGCCACTGCTCGAAGTCCAGCGTATCAACTGAAAACGGCTCGACGCTGGACAGCGCTTCAGCGGATGGCGCGACCTCGTCCCACCACCCTTGCACCCGCAATTCGCGTTCGATCAGCAGCAGTTGATCGGCAATCTTCGGAAACCGTACATCCATCACGAAGTAACCTTGGCTTTCTGGCGAGCCAAAGCGGCGCCCGCCGAATCACCCTGCTTCTCGCGCGCTTGGGCAATCAGCTCCCAAAGGCTGGCCTGCAGTGCCGGACGCCCGTTGGCGAAGGTCAGGCCACGGCGAGCAAATTGCTCGGCCTGCGGCGCATCACCTTGGGCCATGCGCACCTGCGCCAGGCGATAGAGCACTTGCGGCTCACGCGGGGCGACACGCTGGGCGCGCTCGAGGCTGGAAGAAGCGCCATTGAGATCGCCGCCGGCCTGTTGCTGCTGAGCGGTGGTTAATAATGCCAGCACCGGCCCGTCCAGTTGCTCGTCGGCGGACAAGCCACCGGAAGTGGCCGACGGAATCCCGCTCGGTGTCGAGGGCATGCTGTAGCTGCCTTGATTGACCGGTGCGGACTGAACCGGCGACGTATCGATCGGCCCGGGCGTAATCGGGCCCGGGGTTATTGGTCCCGGAGTAATCGGAGTCGTGCTGATCGGTGCCGACGTCACCGCACCACCACCCGGCACCATCACGACAACACCAGTATCGCCTTGTGGAATCTCCTGGGCCTGGGGTTGCACAGGACGCTTTACCGTCGTCTGACGGTAGCCGCCGTTCGCCGATACGCGCTCGCTATTGGAGACCTTGGTGCCGGAGTCCACCACCGGAATCGAGCCGCGCTGTACCGAAGAACAACCGCTGAGCAAAGCCACGGCGGTAATCGCTGGAATCAACCACTTGTTCACTTGAAACCCTCTTTGCTTAATTCATCCAGCCCTTGACCCAATCCATCACCGTTTCACCGTTGATCGGGCTTTCGCCACCACAAGCGGGACCGGGAGGCGGTTCGCTGCCGCGAATATACGGCATCTGCACGGCGCCGGGGCAACCGGCGTCGGAGCCTTGGCCGGTTCGCGAATCGACCCAGGCCTGAACGATATTATCCGGCTGCGGCATGTCCAGCGGCAACGGGTCGGCCTTGCGCATGAAGCTGGTCCAGACCTGCAACGCACCGGTGGCACCCGTGAACGGTGTCTTGCCGTTGTCGTCGCGTCCCAACCAGACCACCGCCAGCAAGTCCTGACTGAAACCTGCGAACCAACTGTCTCGCGAGTCGTTACTGGTGCCGGTCTTGCCGGCCAGGGTCAAGGTCTTTGGCAACACGTTGTAGACCGAGCTGCCGGTACCTTCACGCATCACGCGCTGCATGGCGCTCTGGATCAGGTAGATCGACGCGGGGTCGAAACGCTGCTGGATCTGGAACGGATAACGCTTGAGCGGCTCGCCTTCCGCCGTCAGGACGCTACGGATCCCGCGCATCGGCGTATTGAAACCGCCATTGGCGAGCGTCTGGTACATGGTCGCCACTTCGATCGGGGTCATACCGCCAGCGCCCAGCAACATCGACGGGAAGGCCGGAAACTCGCGACTGACACCCAGGCGCCCAAGAGTCTTGAGGACATTCGGCACACCCACGGCCAGGCCCAGGCGTGCGGTCGACAAGTTGTAGGAGTGCGCCAGCCCTTGGTAAAGGAAGACCGTGCCGTGGGAACGGCGATCATAGTTCTGCGGTTTCCAGACCTGGCCGTCGGCGCCCTTGACCGAGAAGTAGTCGTCCGACAGCCAACTGGTCAATGTGTACTGGCTCGGTTTTTCCAGCGCCGTCAGGTAAACCGCCGGCTTGATCAACGAGCCGATCGGCCGCACCGCGTCCAGCGCCCGGTTGAAACCGGCAAAGCTGGCCTGGCGACTGCCGATCATGGCCTGCACCTCGCCGGTTTCCGGATTGGTCACCACCATCGCCGCCTCGACCTCATCCGAGCCCTTGCGACCGGACAGGCGCTTGAACGTGTCGTTGACCGACGCTTCGGCCTTCATCTGCAGGATCGGATCGAAGCTGGTGAAGATCCGCAGCCCCTCCTCGGTCAAGTCTTCGTCGCGGTAGTCTTCACGCAGCTGGCGCTTGACCAGGTCAAGGAAGCCAGGGAACGAGCTGTCCGCCAGACTGCCGCGCTTGGTCACGCCCAACGGCATTTTTTTCGCCGCTTCGACTTGCTCCGCCGTGGCGACACCCTGCTCCTGCAGCACATCGAGCACCAGGTTACGCCGCTCAAGTGCACGCTCCGGATACCGGCGCGGGTTGTAGGAGGACGGCCCCTTGACCATGCCGACCAGCAAGGCCACCTGATGCAGCTTGAGCTCGGCCAGAGGCTGACTGAAGAAGAACTGGCTGGCCAGGCCGAAACCGTGCACCGCGCGTTGACCGTCCTGACCGATAAACACTTCGTTGAGGTAAGCCTCAAGGATCTCACGCTTGTCGTAGTGCAGTTCCAACAGCAACGCCATCATGGCTTCGGTCAGTTTGCGGGTCAGGCTGCGCTCGTTGGTCAGGTAGAAGTTCTTGACCAGCTGCTGGGTCAGGGTACTTCCCCCCTGACGCATGCGACCCGACGAGCCGTTGACCCAGATCGCCCGGGCAATCGACTTCGGCGAGACACCAAAGTGGTGATAGAAGTCACGGTCCTCGACCGCGACCAGGGTCTCGAGCAAATACGGCGGCACCTGATCGATCTTGATCAGGATCCGGTCTTCGAGGTTTTTCGGGTACAGGCCACCGATCAGCAGCGGTTCCAGACGCACCACCGACAGTTTCGAACCCTTGGCCGCCGACAGCTCGGCCACGTAGTCGCCCGAGAAGCGCACACGCACCGGTTGCGCTTGCTCCATGCCTTCATAGAACTGGAAGCCACGGGTATTCAGATCGACGGTATTGCCGTTGACGGAAGCCGCGCCCGGACCGTTGGCCACGCTTTCACGGCGATAACCCAAGGCATCGAGCTCGGTGAGAAAATCGTCCCTGCTCAACTTTTGTCCGACGAACAGCTCGAGCGGACGTGCGTAGACCTTGGCCGGAATCATCCAGCGCTTACCGGAGAACTTCTCCTGCACGATGGCATCGAGGTAAACGGCGAACCCGGCCAGCACCACAAGGCCGACCAGGCTGAGTTTAAGGGCCCAGCCAAGCCAGGGCCGCAGGCCTCTGGAGGGGGGATTCTTTGGGGTACGGGGGGATCGAGTACGAGTCATGGCGGCGGATTATACGCACTTTATTCATAGTCAACAGGAGGCCCGCGAGTTTGCGTTAGGCTGGCTAGACGCCATAATGACGACCTGAATTTTTTCCGACTCTTAAGGATCGCCTGTGAGCCAGTCCCTGATCGCCGCCCTGCAAAACCCGGCCCTCTACCCGCATCCTGTAGATGGATTCAAGGTCATCGAGACCCACATTTCCTGGGTCGTGCTTACCGGCCCCTTTGCTTATAAAGTGAAGAAGCCGATGAACTTCGGCTTCCTCGACTTCACCACCCTCGAGGCTCGGAAGCACTTCTGCGCAGAAGAGCTGCGCCTGAACCAGCGCCTGACCCAGGATCTTTATCTCGAAGTGTTACCGATCACCGGTAGCGCCGAAGCACCGCAACTGGGCGGCGAGGGTCCAGCCATCGAGTACGCGCTGAAAATGCGCCAGTTTGACCAGGACGGATTGCTCAGCACTCTGCAAGCCAATGGCGAACTGACGCCGGCGCACATCGACCAGATGGCCGAACAGATCGCCCGCTTCCATCTGGACGCACCGCGAGTGCCGGCAGAACACGAAGCCGGGACCGCAGACAGCGTCATGGCCCCTGTACGACAGAACTTCGAGCAGATTCGCCCCTTCCTCAGCGACAAGGCCGATCTGCTGCAACTGGACGCCCTGCTGGCCTGGGCTGAAAGCAGCTTCGAACGTCTCAAGCCACTGTTTGCCCAACGCAAGGCAGAGGGCTTCATTCGCGAATGCCACGGCGACATCCATTTGGGCAACGCTACCGTGATCGACGGCCGCGTGGTGATCTTCGACTGCATCGAGTTCAACGAACCGTTCCGCTTCACCGACGTGTACGCCGACACCGCCTTCCTGGCGATGGACCTGGAAGACCGCGGCCTGAAGTGCCTGGCACGTCGATTCATCAGCCAATACCTGGAGCTGACCGGCGATTACCAGGGTCTGGAACTGCTGAACTTCTATAAAGCCTACCGAGCATTGGTGCGCGCCAAGGTCACCTTGTTCAGCATGCCGGCCGAGGCCACTGCGGTGCAGCGCGCCACGGCACTGCGCCAATACCGCAACTACGCCAACCTGGCGGAAAGCTACAGCACCATCCCGTCCCCCTTCATGGCCATCACCCACGGCGTTTCCGCCGTTGGCAAAAGCCACGTGGCCATGCGCCTGGTCGAAGCACTGGGGGCGATTCGCCTGCGCTCCGATGTCGAACGCAAACGCCTGTTCGGCGAGCAAACCGTCGCCAATGACCTGCAAGCCGGCATTTATAGTGCCGATGCCAGTGTCGCGACCTACCAGCGCTTGCATGAAATTGCCGGGCTGATCCTGCACGCCGGGTTCCCGGTGGTGGTCGATGCCACCTACCTCAAGCATGAACAGCGCGACAAGGCGGCGAAAGTGGCCGAAGCGACCGGCGCGCCGTTCCTGATCCTTGACTGCAATGCACCCCAAGCAGTGATCGAGAGCTGGCTGGCCCTGCGCCAGGCAGACAAAAAGGATCCGTCCGACGCCACCCTGGCCGTAATCGAAGCCCAGCAAGCCAGTCGTGAAGCATTGACGCCCGCAGAAATACTCTGCAGCAAACGCGTGCAGACCAACGAAAGCGGAACCCTCGACACAGTCGTAGAACAGATTCGCCAGCGCCTGCCCGGCCTGTAAGGAGCATTTGAGCCGTGAAGCCCGATCCGGCTTCACGGCCTTCAAACAGTGGCACTATACTGGCGTCATAAATCCAACAGGTGACGTGACATGAGCCAGCCGAAACTGCTCGACTCCCCGCTGTATGCCTTGCTGCATAAAGACGACATCACCGGTTTTAACAAAGAGCGCCCCAAACAGGGGCCTATCGACATGATCGGTGGTGATTTCCGCGGCCTCGACCTGCGCGAACTCAACGCCGAGGGCATCGACTTCACCGACGCCTATTTTCGCTCCGCCGATCTGCGCGGCATCGATTTTCGCAATGCTTCGCTCGAAGGTGCGAGCCTGGCCCACGCACAGATTTCCGGCGCCTATTTTCCAGTGGAGCTGAGCGCGGACGAAATCCTGATGTCGATGAACTTCGGTACGCGCCTGCGTTATCGCACCCGCTGACCGCCAGTCTGAATTGACAAGTCCAGCGCCCCGACATTGCGCTGAATTTTGGGCAGTATTGCCTGAAAATTTGGCAAATTGATCGCTTTTCTCACCTTTTCCTTGCTTTTGGCAGCATCACAGCCAGCTGCCTCTTAGAAGCTTTTGCGTCAAAAACGAGCAAACAATCACGCTTTTCCTACTGATGGCTACACTCCTCAGAAGCTTGCCCATGCACCATTCGGCCATCGCAAGGAGGCTTGATGAATGATGAACTGCAACACCTGAAGAATCTTGGCAAGACGTCGGCGCAATGGCTGCATGCCGTGGGCATCCACAGCGCCTCGGACTTGCGTCGCCTGGGGGCGGTGGATGCTTATCGAGCCGTGCGCACGCGCGGGTTCCGGGCGTCCAAGGTGTTGTTGTACGCGATCGAAGGCGCCTTGATGGACGTGCACTGGAATGACATCCCCGCCGAACGCAAGGAAGCCTTGAACAAACAACTCGAAGCCATCTCGTCACGCCACAAGAATTGAACGAGTACCGCTCGCCATGTACTTACTTGGGGAACAACCGGCCTACGCCGAAACACTGATCACTCGCCTGCAGAACATTCCCGCCCGGCTGTTGCAGGGTTTGACACCGAGCGGGCCCGCCGTCGAATTTTCCGCCATCGACGACCTGGCCGCCGTTTTGCCCGCCGATCAACTGTTCATGCTGGATGACGGCCGGCTGCATGGATGCATCGACGATCGCGCACTGTTCTACCTGCAGCATGGCGATCTGATCGGCCTGCGCCAGGACGCGGGATTGCCGCGCTGTCGCTTGTGCAGCAAGACGCCCCTGGCGCTGACACCCTACCTTCGATCGCAGGTGTTCCAGCACATCTATGCCGACCCGACCCGCTCGGAGCTGTTCCTGCAGTACATGGCGGGCCAGACCGCCCTGCTGTCCGATGCCGTGGCGCGCCTCAAGCAACCGGAGTTTCGCGCCACCAACGGCTTCCAGCGAGTTGCCAGCGGCGAAATCCTGATCCATCAGGGCGATGAGGCGGACCATGTGTTCGTGATCATCGACGGCCATGCCGAAGCGTTTGTCGATGGGGTGAAGGTGGGCGACGTGCCCAAGGATGAGATTTTCGGCGCCATGGCCGTGTTTACCGGGGAGAAACGCAACGCAACGGTCATCACCAGTGAACCCTGCACCCTCATGCGCATTCCCAAGGATCAGTTCTTGAGCCTTACCCAGAGCAATCCGAAGATTGCTAACAGCCTGATAGAGAGCATGGCCCGGCGTATCGACCTGCTGAATAAACAGGTTACACAGTTGAGTGCACTGAAAACGACAGGCAGAGCTCAGTGAATACAAGGACTTGGAACCATCGTGCGACAGGAATCAGGTAAATGGAAATCACCTGTTGACTTGGTAATGAGAATCGATATGATTATCACAACTGGTCGCGAGACTGGTCAGATATTCTGAAAAGCCCTTGGTTCGGACTCTCAGATTATCTCCTCATCAGGCTAATCACGGTTATTTGACCCGGCTCTTGCCGGGTCTTTTTTTGCCCGCGGGAAAGTCGCGCAACGCTGCAGCCAGTATCCTGAGCATCTGAAACGGGTTTGCATTGGGCAACTCAGCTATTTGGTCAGTGCTTGCGACCTGAGGATCAGCATGAAATTTCTGTGTACCGGCATTGAACTGGCCGACGCCAGCAGCCGCGGTTTCAACCTCGACGGCCAGAAGTTGTTCGCCGTACGCCGGGGTGGCCAGGTCTACGTCTACATCAATCGCTGCCCGCACCGTGGCGTCGGACTCGAATGGACCCCTGACCAATTCCTCGACCCCAGTAACAGCCTGATCCAGTGCGCCACCCATGGCGCCCTGTTCCTGATCGAGGACGGCGAATGTGTCGCCGGCCCTTGCGCAGGACAATCGCTGACCCGTGTCGATTGTCGCGAAGACGCACAAGGCATCTGGGTCAGCCTCTAACCGCCGAGCAATACTTCAAGACGCCGGTCCACCACCATCTCCTCATGGGTCAGGCGAACACCGTAGGCCAACACTTCAACCCCGCACGCCACGGCCTCACGCAAGGCCTGTGCGTAGGCTGAATCGATTTCTTGCGCCGGACGCACCGCTTCGATGCCGCTGAGATTGACGCAATACAATTGCACCGCACGAATCCCGTCCCGAGCCAGATGGGCCAACTCCCGCAAATGCTTGGCCCCGCGCTGGGTCACCGCATCGGGGAACGCCGCCACAGCCGTGCCTTCATAGCCCAGGGTGACACTTTTTACTTCCACGTACGCGTGCCCGCTCGGGTACTCGAGGCGGAAATCGATGCGACTGCTTTCCTGACCGTAAGCGACTTCGCGCTTGAGCTCGGTGAAGCCGTTCAACTCGGTGATCACCCCCGCTCGCAACGCCTCTTCGATCAAGCCATTGGCCCGCCCGGTATTCACGCAGAACAAGCGCCCTTGCGGGGTTTCGCCGACTTCCCAGGTGCCGGGCAACTTGCGCTTGGGGTCATTGGAGCGACTGAACCAGACCTGCCCGCCTTCGACCTGACAATTGAGCATCGAGCCCGTGTTAGGGCAATGAATAGTCAGCAACTCACCATCGACGGTTTCGATATCGGCGAGAAAACGCTTGTAGCGGCGAATCAGCCGACCTTCTTCGAGTGGGGGATGAAAACGCATCAGCCTTGCCAGCTCCGCAAGCCACGCCCGATACGCTCCACCGCTTCCTGCAAGCGCTCAAGGTTTTGGGTGTAGGCAAACCGCACATGATGCCCGGCCTGATACCGGCCGAAGTCCAGCCCGGGCGTAATCGCGACATGCTCGGTTTCGAGGAAATGACGGCAGAACGCGAAGGCATCGCCGCCGAACTTGCTGATATCGGCATACAGGTAGAACGCGCCTTCCGGCTCGACGGCGATACCGAAACCAAGCGCTCTCAAGGCAGGCAGCAGGTAGTCGCGACGACGACCAAATTCGGCGCGACGCTCTTCCAAGATCGCGATGGTCGCCGGTTCAAAACAGGCCAACGCCGCGTGCTGGGCCATGCTAGGCGCGCTGATATAGAGGTTTTGCGCGAGCTTTTCCAGCTCACTCACCGCCGCATCCGGCGCTACCAGCCAGCCAAGACGCCAGCCGGTCATGCCGAAATATTTAGAAAAACTATTCAGCACAAAGGCGCTGTCGTCGACTTCCAGCACGCTGGCCGCATCGGTGCCGTAGGTCAGGCCGTGGTAAATCTCGTCCACCACCAGGTGACCGTGGCGCTGTTTGATGGCCTGGGACAGTTGCGCCAGCTCGTCGCGAGTGAGGATCGTACCGGTCGGGTTGGCCGGTGAGGCCACCAGTGCGCCCACACTGTCCTGGTCCCAATGCCGCTCAATCAGATCCGGCGTCAGTTGATAACGCACGTCCGGCCCCACCGGGACTAGCTGCGCGGCGCCTTCCACCAGGCGCAGGAAGTGCCGGTTGCACGGGTAACCCGGGTCGGCGAGCAGCCAGTGCTTGCCCGGATCGACCAACAAGGCACTGGCCAGCAGCAACGCACCGGAACCGCCGGGCGTGATGAGGATGCGTCGCGGGTCGATGTTCAAGCCATGACGCTGCTGATAAAAGCCCGCAATAGCCTCGCGCAGCTCGGGGATTCCGCGCGCGGCGGTGTAACGCGTCTTGCCCCCCTCCAGTGCCGCCTGTCCGGCGCGGATGATCGGCTCGGCGGTTGTGAAGTCCGGTTCGCCGATTTCCAGGTGGATCACATCGTGACCTGCAGCCTGCAATTCATTGGCCCGCGCGAGCAACGCCATGACATGGAAAGGTTCGATTGCGCGACTGCGGGCACTGTAGGACTGAGCCATTGGCCTTCCTTCAACAGGGAAAAGAACCAATTCTACCCAAGCGCAGGAACGAGCGAGAACCTAAAGCGGTCAGAGGCCTTATGACCCAGGCACAAACGAACTGAGCGAGTGCCCGGGGTTTGACTAAAATCATTAATTGAGCAGGGTTCCAGAGCCACCAGGCAACGCTTTGCCATCATTTGAAAGCGCCGCAGGCCGCGGCCTCGACATCCGGGAGTAGCGCGGTCTGATTTGATCTGGTAAGTTCGCCCGCTTGCAGCCGCAGGGCCGGCAGGTGCCGGTGATGGAGCAATCCTGCGCAGATGGATTACAAGAGTAGAGGCGGTCTATTTCATGTCCACCCAAGCAAAGCAACAAGCGAATCAGGCGATCAGCGGCTTCGAGCCCTATGTTCAGAAAGCTGGCGAAGAGTACATGGGCGAGCCCATGCGCAAACACTTCACCAAGGTTCTGAATCAGTGGAAAAAAGAGCTGATGGAAGGTGTCGACAAGACTGTGGACCACATGAAGGACGAAGCGGCCAACTTCCCTGACCCGGCAGACCGTGCCAGCCAGGAAGAAGAGTTCGCTCTCGAGCTTCGAGCCCGCGATCGTGAGCGCAAGTTGATCAAGAAGATCGACAAGACGCTTCAGTTGATCGAAGACGAAGAGTATGGCTGGTGTGAGTCCTGCGGCATCGAGATCGGCGTCAAGCGTCTTGAAGCACGCCCTACCGCTGACCTGTGCATCGACTGCAAGACTCTGGCGGAAATCAAGGAAAAGCAAGTCGGCAAGTAATATCGACTTGAGTAAAGAACGGAGCGTGCGAACGCTCCGTTTTTGTTTCTGACGTATGCTTCGACAGGAAACCTGTGGGAGCGAGCCTGCTCGCGAAGGGGCTTCCAGGCCCAATATTGATGCAGGCTGACACTCAGCTTTCGCGAGCAGGCTCGCTCCCACATGGGACTTGCGCACGACCGGACAACGTAACATTGCATTCATGACCGCCATCACCTCCCCCACCTACATCGGCCGCTTCGCCCCCACGCCCAGTGGTCACCTGCACTTCGGCTCGCTGGTTGCTGCATTGGCCTCGTACCTCGACGCGCGCTCGGTGGGTGGGCGCTGGTTGATGCGCATGGAGGATCTCGACCCGCCCCGCGAAGAGCCCGGCGCTCAGGCCGCAATCCTCAAGGCACTGGAGAGCTATGGTTTCGAGTGGGATGGCCAGATGGTGCGCCAGAGCGACCGTCACGGTGCCTATGCCCAAGTGCTCGATCGCCTGTTCAGCCAGGGCCTGGCCTACGCCTGTACCTGCTCGCGCAAACAACTGGAGCCGTACCACGGCATCTATCCGGGGTTGTGCCGCAATGCCGGACACGGCACCGAAGATGCCGCCATTCGCATTCGCGTCCCCGAACTTGATTACCACTTCATTGATCGGGTGCAAGGCGAGTTTCACCAGCATCTGGGCCGGGATGTCGGTGATTTCGTGATTCGCCGGCGCGACGGGCTCTATGCTTATCAACTGGCGGTGGTGCTGGACGATGCCTGGCAAGGCATCACCGACATCGTGCGCGGTGCCGACCTGCTCGATTCCACGCCGCGCCAGCTCTACCTGCAGGAGCTTCTCGGCCTGCGCCAGCCGCGATACTTGCACATCCCGCTGATCACCCAGCCCGATGGCAACAAACTCGGCAAGTCCTACCGTTCGCCGCCGCTCACCGCAGATCAGGCTACGCCGTTGTTGTTGCGAGCCTTGCGCGCCCTGGGACAAAACCCCGGTGCCGAACTGGCCTACGCCACGCCACGGGAAGTGCTGGATTGGGGCATTGCCCACTGGGATGCCCGGTTGATCCCGCGCACACTGAGCCTGCCCGAGGCGCAGCTACAGTGATCGTGCTTGCAGTGGCGCGCCCATCCGTTACCATCGCCGCACGTTTTCGGGCACGGGCATAAAAAAGAGAGGCCGGGATGTACATCTATCGCTTGGTCCTGCTCCTGGTAGTGGGGATTTATCTGTTTTCCCCGGCCATCATGGATTGGTGGATCGACGCCACTGGCGCCTGGTATCGCCCTTATCTGCTCTGGCTGATCCTGATCGTCGTGACCTTCATCCTGCAGAGCCAAAAAGATGCCGATGAGCTTTAGCCTGACCCAGATGATCCTGATCAGCGCCGCGTACCTGGCGGTGCTGTTCGGCGTAGCCTGGGTCAGCGAACGGGGCATGATCCCGCGGGCGATCATTCGCCACCCGCTGACGTACACCTTGTCCCTGGGGGTCTACGCCAGTGCCTGGGCATTTTATGGCACCGTGGGCCTGGCCTATCAGTATGGCTACGGCTTCCTGTCCAGCTACCTGGGTGTTTCCGGCGCGTTTCTGCTGGCGCCGGTGCTGCTGTATCCAATCCTGAAGATCACCCGAACCTATCAGCTGTCATCCCTGGCCGATCTGTTCGCGTTCCGCTTTCGCAGCACCTGGGCCGGCGCGCTGACCACGATTTTCATGCTGGTCGGGGTATTGCCCCTGCTGGCGCTGCAGATCCAGGCAGTCGCCGACTCCATCGGCATCCTCACCCGCGAGCCGGTACAGCATCGCGTGGCGCTGAGTTTCTGCGCACTGATCACGCTGTTCACGATTTTCTTCGGCTCCCGGCACATCGCCACCCGGGAAAAACATGAAGGCCTGGTGTTCGCGATCGCCTTCGAGTCGGTGATCAAGCTGATCGCCCTCGGCGGCGTCGGCCTCTATGCGCTGTATGGCGTATTCGACGGCCCGCAACAACTGGAGTTGTGGCTGCTGCAAAACCAGACCGCCCTGGCCGCGCTGCACACGCCACTGCAGGAAGGCCCTTGGCGCACGCTGTTGCTGGTGTTCTTCGCTTCGGCGATCGTCATGCCGCACATGTACCACATGACCTTCACCGAAAACCTCAATCCGCGCTCGCTGGTCAGCGCGAGCTGGGGCTTGCCGCTGTTCCTGCTGCTGATGAGCCTGGCAGTGCCGCTGATTCTCTGGGCCGGCCTGAAACTCGGCGCCACCACCAACCCGGAATATTTCACCCTGGGCATCGGCATCGCGGCCAACAGCAAGGCCCTGGCACTGCTGGCCTATGTCGGCGGCCTGTCTGCGGCCAGCGGCCTGATCATCGTCACCACCCTGGCCCTGTCGGGCATGGCCTTGAACCACCTGGTGCTGCCGCTGTACCAGCCACCGGCTGAAGGCAACATCTACCGTTGGTTGAAGTGGACCCGTCGCGCCCTGATCGTCGCCATCATCATGGCCGGCTACGGTTTCTACCTGCTGCTGGGTGCGGAGCAGGACCTGGCCAACCTCGGCATCGTCGCCTTCGTGGCCACGCTGCAGTTCCTGCCGGGCGTGCTGTCGGTCCTGTATTGGCCGACCGCCAACCGTCGCGGCTTCATCGCCGGGCTGCTGGCGGGGATCCTGGTGTGGCTGGTGACCATGTTGCTACCGCTGGTCGGCAACCTGCAGGGCTTCTACATACCGTTGTTGAACATGATCTACGTGCTCGACGACACCAGTTGGCACATGGCTGCGATCGCCTCCCTGGCCGCCAACGTACTGATGTTCACCCTGATTTCGCTGTTCACCAATGCCAGCACTGAAGAGGCCAGCGCCGCCGAAGCCTGTGCCGTGGACAACGTGCGCCGCCCGCAACGCCGGGAGCTGCACGCCGCCTCGCCCCAGGAATTCGCCACTCAGCTGGCCAAACCGCTGGGAGCCAAGGCTGCGCAGAAGGAAGTCGAACAAGCCCTGCGCGATCTCTACCTGCCCTTCGACGAGCGTCGACCGTACGCCTTGCGCCGCTTGCGCGACCGGATCGAAGCCAATTTGTCCGGCCTGATGGGGCCAAGCGTGGCCCAGGACATGGTCGAGACGTTCCTGCCCTACAAGGCCGGCGGCGAAAACTATGTCACCGAGGACATCCACTTCATCGAAAGCCGCCTCGAGGATTACCATTCGCGCCTGACCGGCCTGGCCGCCGAACTCGATGCCCTGCGCCGCTATCACCGCCAGACCCTGCAGGAATTGCCGATGGGCGTCTGCTCGCTGGCCAAGGATCAGGAAATCCTCATGTGGAACAAAGCCATGGAGGAGTTGACCGGCATCGCCGCGCAGCGCGTGGTCGGTTCGCGCCTGAGCACCATTGCCGATCCATGGAAAGAATTGCTGCAAGGCTTCATCAATGTCCCGGATGAGCATTTGCACAAACAGCACCTGGCCCTTGACGGCCAGACCCGCTGGCTGAACCTGCACAAAGCGGCGATCGACGAACCCCTCGCACCGGGCAACAGTGGCCTGGTGCTGCTGGTGGAAGACCTGACCGAAACCCAGATGCTCGAAGACAAACTGGTGCACTCCGAGCGCCTGGCCAGCATCGGTCGCCTGGCCGCGGGCGTGGCCCACGAAATCGGCAACCCGATCACCGGTATCGCCTGCCTGGCGCAGAACCTGCGCGAAGAGCGCGAGGAAGACGGCGAACTCAAGGAAATCAGCGGGCAGATCCTCGAACAGACCAAGCGCGTCTCGCGCATCGTCCAGTCGCTGATGAGCTTTGCCCATGCCGGCAGCCACCAGCACAGCGACGAGCCCGTCTGTCTGGCGGAAGTGGCCCAGGACGCCATCGGCCTGCTGGCCCTGAACCGGCGCAATTTCGAAGTGCAGTTCTATAACCTGTGCGATCCCGACCACTGGGTCGAAGGCGATCCGCAGCGGCTCGCCCAGGTATTGATCAACCTGCTCTCAAACGCCCGCGACGCCTCGCCTCCCGGCAGCGCGGTGCGGGTCAAGAGCGAAGCCGGCGAACACACGGTCGACTTGATCGTGGAGGACGAAGGCAGCGGCATTCCATCGAGCATCATGGATCGATTGTTCGAACCCTTCTTCACCACCAAGGACCCGGGTGAAGGTACCGGCCTGGGCCTTGCACTGGTCTATTCCATCGTTGAAGAGCATTATGGACAAATCACCATCGACAGCCCGGCTGATGTTCAGAGCCAACGCGGCACCCGTATCCGGGTGACCTTACCGCGTCATGTCGAAGCGACGTCCGCTGTGAACTGAGACCGTCGAGAGTATCGAATCAATGCCGCACATTTTGATCGTCGAAGACGAAACCATTATCCGCTCCGCCTTGCGCCGCCTGCTGGAACGTAACCAGTACCAGGTCAGCGAAGCCGGTTCAGTGCAGGAAGCACAAGAACGCTTCACCATTAACACGTTCGACCTGATCGTCAGTGACCTGCGCCTGCCGGGCGCGCCGGGTACCGAGTTGATCAAGCTTGGCCAGGGCACTCCGGTGCTGATCATGACCAGCTATGCCAGCCTGCGCTCGGCGGTGGATTCGATGAAAATGGGCGCGGTGGATTACATCGCCAAGCCTTTCGACCACGACGAAATGCTCCAGGCCGTCGCGCGCATCCTGCGTGACCGGCAAACGGCGCAAGCCAGCGGCGAACCGGTCGTTGGCAAAGTCGCCAACGCTGCCGCCAAAGCCGGTAGCGACAACAGTAACGGTGAAATCGGCATCATCGGCTCGTGCCCACCGATGCAGGACCTGTATGGCAAGATCCGCAAAGTCGCGCCGACAGACTCCAATGTGCTGATCCAGGGCGAGTCCGGCACTGGTAAAGAACTGGTGGCGCGCGCCCTGCACAACCTTTCCAGGCGGGCCAAGGCGCCGATGATTTCGGTGAACTGCGCAGCCATTCCGGAAAGCCTGATCGAGTCCGAACTGTTCGGCCACGAGAAAGGCGCATTCACTGGCGCCAGCGCTGGACGTGCCGGCCTTGTGGAAGCGGCGGACGGAGGCACCTTGTTCCTCGATGAAATCGGTGAGCTGCCACTGGAAGCCCAGGCGCGCCTGCTGCGCGTGCTGCAGGAAGGTGAAATTCGCCGAGTGGGTTCGGTCCAGTCGCAGAAAGTCGATGTGCGCCTGATTGCTGCAACCCACCGCGATCTCAAGAGCCTGGCGAAGATCGGCCAGTTCCGTGAAGACTTGTATTACCGGCTTCACGTGATTGCCCTGAAACTGCCAGCCCTGCGCGAGCGTGGCGCGGACGTCAATGAAATCGCCAATGCGTTCCTGGCGCGCCAAAGCGCACGAATCAACCGGACAGACCTGAAGTTCGCCCCGGACGCCGAGCAAGCCATTCGTCATTACTCGTGGCCAGGCAACGTTCGCGAGCTGGAAAACGCGGTCGAGCGCGCCGTCATCCTGTGCGAGAGCCCGGAAATTTCCGCCGAGCTGCTGGGCATCGACATCGAACTGGGCGACCTGGAAGACGACGAGTTCATCGGCCTGCCTCCGCAACAAGGTGGCAGCAACGCCGGCAACAATAACCATGAGCCGACCGAAGACCTGTCCCTGGAAGACTACTTCCAGCACTTCGTGCTCGAGCATCAGGATCACATGACCGAAACCGAACTGGCGCGCAAACTGGGGGTCAGTCGCAAGTGCCTGTGGGAACGCCGTCAGCGCCTGGGCATCCCGCGGCGAAAGACTGGGGTACCAAGCGAGAGCTGAACGCCGCCTGTCTCATGTGCGGGTAACACATGATTTTGTGAAAAAACTGTTACCTCAGGTTTTTCACGTAACAGAACCGGGGCTTACGGTAACGAAGCCCCGGTTTTTTTTGGCCCTTGTTGACCCCCTCGACGCACCTAACCCCTTGTTTTACTGGGGTTCGCAAAAGTTGGCACGCACCCTGCTATATGTTTGGTACAAGAACAATAACAAGCAACGAACAACACAATAAAAATAAGACGAATCGACTCACGCACAATAAAAACAAGACGGCGAGAGGCGCAGCTAACTGATTCTTTTGGAGAGGCGTTGTATTTGGGGCTTGCCCCACGACCAGGCCGAGAACAACAAAAAACTGTCTTAAGACAGAGCCTGAACTGGTTGGATCGCAAGATCACTGCAGCACAGCGACCAAAGCAATCCGTTTGCTCTTGGCTCCCGATTGGGAGGGTCATGAAGGAAAGCTTCATGACAAGGGCACTCAACAAAAACAAGAAGCCCGAAACCAATAACAAAAATAGAGCATGCAACTACTTCTTGGGGAGCTTCGGCTCCCCTTGTGGTTTCTGCGATTTGGAAACCTGCCTACACCTCAAATCTGCTGTGTCCTACACCATCCCCCGACTAAATGCTAGAATCCCCGCCCATCATGCGGTCATTCTTCGTTTTGGCCGAACATTCCTTCAAACAGTGCATCCCATGCTGAAGAAGCTGTTCCAGTCATTCCGTACTCCCCTGCGTCGTACGCAACACATTCGCAGCACGCCTGAAGTGCTCAACAGCGGTCAACATTCGCTGCAAAAGGCGCAATTCAGCCGTTACGCGGTGAACATCGTCGAACGCCTACAGGGCGCCGGGTACCAGGCCTATCTGGTCGGCGGCTGTGTGCGAGACATGCTGCTCGGCATCACGCCGAAAGACTTTGACGTCGCCACCAGTGCCACACCCGAACAGGTACGGGCAGAATTCCGTAATGCACGGATCATCGGCCGCCGGTTCAAACTGGTACACATCCACTTTGGCCGCGAAATCATCGAAGTCGCGACCTTCCGCGCCAATCACCCGCAAAACGACGAAGAGGAAGACACCAATCAATCTTCGCGCAACGAAAGCGGGCGCATCCTGCGCGATAACGTCTACGGGACCCTGGAAGAAGACGCCCAACGTCGCGACTTCACCATCAACGCCCTGTATTACGACCCGGTCAGCGAACGCATTCTCGATTACGCCAACGGCGTACACGACATTCGCAACCAACTGATCCGCTTGATTGGCGACCCCAAGCAGCGCTACCAGGAAGATCCGGTGCGGATGCTGCGGGCCGTGCGTTTTGCCGCCAAGCTGAATTTCGGCATCGAAAAACACAGCGCCACGCCTATCCGCGAGCTGGCCCCCATGCTGCGCGAGATCCCGTCAGCCCGCTTGTTCGAAGAAGTGCTCAAGCTGTTCCTGTCCGGTCACGCCGCTGACACTTTTGAAATGCTGGTCGACCTGCAATTGTTCGATCCACTGTTCCCGGCGAGCGCCGAGGCACTGGAATACAACCCGACCTATACCCATACCCTGATCAGCGAAGCCCTGATCAACACCGACCTGCGTATCAAGCAGAACAAACCGGTGACCCCGGCGTTCCTGTTTGCCGCCCTGCTCTGGCCTGCCCTGCCGGCGCGCGTATTGCGCCTGCAGGACCGTGGCATGCCGCCAATTCCGGCGATGCAGGAAGCGGCTCACGAACTGATTGCCGAGCAGTGCCAGCGCATCGCGATCCCGAAACGCTTCACCATGCCGATCCGCGAGATCTGGGACATGCAGGAGCGCCTGCCACGGCGCAGCGGCAAACGTGCCGACCTGCTGCTGGACAATCCGCGATTCCGCGCCGGCTACGACTTCCTGCTACTACGCGAAAGCGCGGGCGAGCAGACCGATGGCCTGGGCGAATGGTGGACGGACTACCAGGACGCCAACGACAGTGAGCGGCGCGACATGATTCGCGACCTCAGTGGCAAGGACGACGGCACCGGCGGCCCACGCAAACGTCGTCGCAGCGGCGGCGCCAAGCGCAAGCGTTCAGCAGACGCTTCGAGCACCACGGGCGAGTAATCCATGGAACGCATCTACATCGGCATGGGCAGCAACCTCGTTGACCCCGCCGAACAGCTGCGCAGCGCCACCTTGGCGCTGGCACAGTTGCCGCAATCGGAACTGGTCGGGGTTTCAGCCTTCTATCAAAGCGATTCGTTGCTCCCTGGCCAACCGCGCTACACCAACGCGGTTGCCGCTCTCGACAGCACTCTGGCACCGCTTGAGCTGCTGGACGCCTTGCAATCCATTGAAAACGACCAAGGCCGCGAGCGCCTTGAGCGCTGGGGGCCGCGCACCCTGGATCTCGACATCCTGCTGTTCGGTGACCGCCTGATTGACGAGCCTCGCCTCAAAGTCCCGCATTACCATATGCACGAGCGGGCCTTTGTGCTCTATCCATTGGCAGAATTGGCCCCTGTGGATCTGCGCCTGGCTGATGGCCGCAGCCTGGCAGAATTGCTCAATGCGTGCCCGTTCGTCGGCCTGGAACGCCTGGCTACAAATTGACACAAACCCCCTGTGGGAGCGGGGGGGGGGGGGGGGGGGGGGGGGGGGGGGGGGGGGGGGGGGGGGGGGGGGGGGGGGGGGGGG
>NZ_JBXAHO010000058.1:0-24932 GCF_058795195.1 Pseudomonas sp. GW823-FHT06B06
GCTGAAGGGGCAGAGTGAATACCAACCGAAAACCAGTTGAGGGCTTCCCCTCAACCATAGAATCTCCCACAGGGGATTGGTGGTGATCAAAAAACTGTGGGAGCGAGCCTGCTCGCGAAGGCGGACTGTCAGGCGCCAAATAAACATGAGCCAATAATTATCGGCTTCCCCTGTAGGAGGTTTCCTACTGTTACCCGCCAGCTTTCAAGTTACTGAATGTGTAACCGCGCTGCGCCGATTCGGGGCATTGGGAAACGCCAAGCCCTGTTGGGGGCCTCCACAAACAATAAGAATCCACGCTGCGCTTGCCGGATTAGAAGGGTTTGCCAATAATAGGCCCGCAACTTGCAATATTGATCGGTTCACTGTCTTTTGCTCTTGCATGATTCTGCAAGGCTGTCAACGTGCCCGGGCGGCTTTCTCGGTGCTTCTGTAATTAGTTGTCGCATTGAAGAAATATCGGCTTCGGGCCTGTCGTTAGAATGCCGATCACTTGCTCGTCGTTGCCCGTGTTGAATTTCAACACCTGCATCCCAGGACGCAGCAACGCTTTCCGGTTCCACTCATTCGCATATTGGGCTATCGCTCACTCTGCCGTTTTAGCCCTTTACCGATGGAGTCCCAAGATGAAGAAACTCGTGCTGCTTGGCGCCCTGGCTATGTCCGCCGTGCTGTCCCTGCCATCCTTCGCCGATGAAAAACCTCTGAAGATCGGTATCGAAGCGGCTTACCCTCCGTTCGCTTCGAAAGCGCCGGACGGCAGCATCGTGGGTTTCGACTACGACATCGGTAACGCCCTGTGCGAAGAGATGAAGGTCAAGTGCGTGTGGGTTGAACAAGAGTTCGACGGTCTGATCCCTGCGCTGAAGGTGCGCAAGATCGACGCGATCCTGTCGTCCATGTCGATCACTGAAGACCGCAAGAAGTCCGTGGACTTCACCAACAAGTACTACAACACCCCGGCGCGCCTGGTCATGAAGGCCGGTACTCAGGTGGGCGACAACCTGGCTGAGCTCAAGGGCAAGAACATCGGCGTGCAACGTGGTTCGATCCACGAGCGTTTCGCCCGTGAAGTGCTGGCCCCGCTGGGTGCCGAAATCAAGCCTTACGGCTCGCAGAACGAAATTTATCTCGACGTGGCCGCCGGCCGCCTCGACGGCACCGTGGCAGACGCTACCCTGTTGAATGACGGCTTCCTGAAAACCGACGCAGGTAAAGGTTTCGCCTTCGTGGGGCCTGCCTTCACTGACGTCAAATACTTCGGCGACGGCGTGGGTATCGCCGTTCGCAAGGGTGACGCGCTGAAAGACAAGATCAACACCGCGATCGCCGCCATTCGCGAGAACGGCAAGTACAAGCAAATCCAGGACAAGTACTTCGATTTCGACATTTACGGTAAGTAAGTACGTCGCAACGACAAGTCCGAAATGGCGCAAGCAACAGGATCTCTGAGGTTTGCGCCATTTTTTCATCCCAACTTTCGAGGACCTGAATCATGTTGAAAGGCTACGGGGCTGTCATCCTCGATGGCGTTTGGCTGACGCTTCAGCTCGCCTTGTCGTCCATGGCCCTGGCCATTGTCCTGGGCCTGATTGGCGTGGCGCTGCGCCTGTCGCCAGTGCGCTGGCTGGCCTGGCTGGGCGACCTGTATTCCACGGTGATTCGCGGCATTCCAGACCTGGTGCTGATCCTGCTGATTTTCTACGGCGGCCAGGACCTGCTCAACCGCGTCGCGCCGATGCTGGGTTATGACGAATACATCGACCTGAACCCCTTGGCCGCCGGTATCGGCACCCTGGGCTTCATCTTTGGTGCCTACCTGTCGGAAACCTTCCGTGGCGCGTTCATGGCGATCCCCAAGGGGCAGGCCGAAGCGGGCATGGCCTATGGCATGAGCAGTTTCCAGGTGTTCTTCCGGGTGTTGGTACCGCAGATGATTCGCCTGGCAATTCCCGGTTTCACCAACAACTGGCTGGTGCTGACCAAGGCTACCGCGCTGATTTCGGTGGTGGGCCTGCAAGACATGATGTTCAAGGCCAAGCAGGCGGCAGATGCTACCCGTGAGCCTTTCACCTTCTTCCTCGCAGTGGCGGCGATGTACCTGGTGATCACCAGTGTCTCGTTGCTGGCATTGCGTCACCTCGAGAAGCGCTACTCGGTAGGCGTAAGGGCGGCTGAGCTATGATCTTCGACTACAACGTCATTTGGGAGGCCTTGCCGCTGTACTTTGGCGGCCTGGTGACCACCCTCAAGTTGCTCGCGCTGTCGCTGTTCTTCGGCCTGCTGTGTGCGTTGCCGCTGGGCCTGATGCGCGTCTCGAAAAACGCCGTGGTCAACATGACGGCGTGGCTCTACACCTACGTGATCCGCGGCACGCCGATGCTGGTGCAGCTGTTCTTGATCTACTACGGCCTGGCACAGTTCGAAGCCGTTCGCGAAAGCTTCTTGTGGCCGTGGCTGTCCAGCGCAACGTTCTGCGCGTGCCTGGCGTTCGCGATCAACACCAGCGCCTACACCGCCGAAATCATCGCCGGCAGCCTGCGCGCTACGCCGAACGGCGAGATCGAAGCAGCCAAGGCCATGGGCATGTCGCGGGTCAAGATGTACAAGCGCATCCTGCTGCCGTCGGCCCTGCGCCGTGCGCTGCCGCAGTACAGCAACGAAGTGATCATGATGTTGCAGACCACCAGCCTGGCGTCCATCGTGACCCTGATCGACATTACCGGTGCTGCGCGCACGGTCAACGCCCAGTTCTACCTGCCGTTCGAGGCGTACATCACCGCCGGCGTGTTCTACCTGTGCCTGACCTTCATCCTGGTGAAGTTGTTCAAGATGGCCGAGCGCCGCTGGCTGGGCTACCTGGCCCCGCGGAAGCACTGATATGGAGCGCATCGATCATGCTTTGCCGTGGAGCCACCTCGGTAGCGAACGCCGGATTTCGGTATTCCGCTTCGGTGGTGGCGAGCGCAAGGCTTACATCCAGGCCAGCCTGCACGCCGATGAATTGCCGGGCATGCGCACCGCCTGGGCCCTGAAGAAGCGCCTGGCCGAACTCGAAGCCCAAGGTCTGTTGAACGGTGTGATCGAGTTGGTGCCGGTGGCCAATCCACTGGGCCTCGGTCAGTTGCTTCAGGGCAATCATCAAGGGCGTTTCGAGGCCGGTAGCGGCAAGAATTTCAATCGGGATTTCGTTGAGTTGAGCGCGCCAGTGGCTGCGCAACTTGATGGGCATCTGGGTGACGATCCGCACGCCAATATTCGTTTGATCCGCCAGGCCATGAGTGATCACCTGGCGGCATTGCCTGAGGCGAGCAGTCAGTTGCAAGGCATGCAGCGTGTTCTGCTCAGCCACGCCTGCACCGCCGATGTGGTGCTGGACCTGCATTGCGATGCCGAAGCCGCGCTGCACATGTACGCCTTGCCGCAGCACTGGCCGCAGTGGCGCTCGCTGGCGGCGCACCTGGATGTGAAGGTTGGCTTGCTGGCGGAAGATTCCGGCGGCAGCTCCTTCGACGAAGCCTGTTCGCTGCCGTGGCTGCGCCTGTCGCGTCTGTTCCCGGATGCGCAGATTCCGCTGGCGTGCCTGGCGACTACCATTGAATTGGGTGGTCAGGCCGACACCGGTCGCGCGCAATCCGAGGCTCACGCCGAAGGCATCCTGGCGTTCCTCGCCGAGCAAGGCCTGATCAGTGGCGAGTGGCCGAACGCGGCGCACGAACCTTGCGAAGGCCTGCCGTTCGAAGGCACCGAACTGCTGTTCGCCCCGCATCCGGGTGTGGTGAGTTTCCTGCGCAAACCCGGTGAATGGGTTGAGGCAGGCGATGAAATTTTCGAAGTGATCGATCCGCTGGCGGATCGGGTCAGCACGGTGTGTGCTGGTACGTCCGGGGTGCTGTTTGCCATTGAACGGCTGCGTTACGCCCAACCCGGTTTCTGGCTGGCCAAGGTGGCGGGGCGCGAAGCGCTGCGTCACGGGCGCTTGCTCAACGACTGACTGACTGTTTTTGTGAGAACCGACCGCATGTACAAGCTTGAAGTCCAAGACCTGCATAAACGCTATGGCAGTCACGAAGTGCTCAAGGGCGTGTCCCTGAAAGCGGCGGCCGGCGATGTGATCAGCATCATCGGCTCCAGTGGCTCCGGCAAGAGTACCTTCCTGCGCTGCATCAACCTGCTGGAACAGCCGCATGCCGGCAAGATCCTGCTCAACAACGAAGAGCTGAAGCTGGTGGCGAACAAGGACGGCGCGCTGAAGGCCGCCGACCCGAAACAGCTGCAACGCATGCGTTCGCGCCTGTCGATGGTGTTCCAGCATTTCAACCTGTGGTCGCACATGACCGCGCTGGAAAACATCATGGAAGCGCCGGTTCACGTGCTCGGTGTGTCCAAGGCCGAAGCTCGCGAAAAAGCCGAGCACTACCTGAACAAAGTGGGCGTCGCTCATCGTAAAGATGCTTACCCGGGCCATATGTCCGGCGGCGAACAGCAGCGCGTGGCGATCGCCCGTGCGCTGGCGATGGAACCTGAGGTGATGCTGTTCGACGAACCGACTTCGGCGCTCGACCCGGAACTGGTCGGTGACGTGCTGAAGGTCATGCAGGCCCTGGCCCAGGAAGGCCGGACCATGGTCGTGGTGACCCACGAAATGGGCTTCGCCCGTGAAGTGTCGAACCAGCTGGTGTTCCTGCACAAAGGCGTTGTTGAAGAAAGCGGCAACCCGCGTGAGGTGCTGGTCAATCCACAGTCCGAACGTTTGCAACAGTTCCTTTCGGGTAGCCTGAAGTAATCAAGACTCTCGTTGTGCACCTCGTAGGAGCTGCCGAAGGCTGCGATCTTTTGATGTTGATTGTTCACGTCAAAAGATCGCAGCCTCGTTTCACTCGACAGCTCCTACAGGGGATCTGTGCGGGCTTTTGAGATTTGTGTTCATTTACGGGCTAGCATTGGCCCATGCCTTCATCACTGTTCTTCGCTTCGGATCGCTCGCCCATGACTGCCCATCGAATAGGTTTCCTGATATGGCCCAGCACAAAAGCACTGACGCTGGCGCTGGCTGAGGAGGCCTTGCGGGTTGCCCAGCGTGTGCATCCCGACGTGGTTTATGAGCTGTCGTTCCTGCAGGCCGAACCGCAGGGCGAAGGTCAGTGGCAATTGCCCGGTGAACCCTGGGCCGGCAAGCTCGAAAACTTCCAGAAACTGTTCCTGCTCGCCGATGAGCCGCCGACCAGTCTCGCGCCGGCCCTGAGCAGTGCGCTCAAGCAGTTGGTGCGTGCCGGTTGTGTGATCGGCGGGCTGTCGGCCGGTGTTTATCCGTTGGCGCAACTGGGCTTGCTCGACGGCTACCGCGCTGCGGTGCACTGGCGCTGGCAGGACGACTTCGCCGAACGTTTTCCGAAAGTCATCGCCACCAGTCATCTGTTCGATTGGGATCGCGATCGCCTGACCGCCTGTGGCGGCATGTCAGTGCTCGACTTGCTGTTGGCGGTACTGGCTCGCGATCACGGCGCCGAACTGGCCGGCGCGGTGTCGGAAGAATTGGTGGTCGAGCGTATTCGCGAAGGCGGTGAGCGCCAACGCATCCCATTGCAGAACCGCCTGGGCTCCAGTCATCCAAAGCTCACCCAGGCGGTGCTGCTGATGGAAGCGAACATTGAAGAGCCGCTGACCACAGACGAAATCGCCCAGCATGTGTGCGTGTCCCGTCGACAACTGGAACGGATCTTCAAGCAATACCTCAATCGCGTGCCGAGCCAGTACTACCTGGAACTTCGCCTGAACAAGGCGCGGCAGATGTTGATGCAAACCAGCAAGTCGATCATCCAGATCGGCCTGTCCTGTGGTTTCTCTTCGGGCCCGCACTTCTCCAGCGCCTACCGCAATTTCTTCGGCGCCACGCCGCGCGAAGATCGTAACCAGCGGCGCAGCAGCAGCCCGTTCGAATTGTCGTCGGTTCCGTCGGAACGCGGCTAATCCCAGCACAAAAGGCCATGGCATTGTTCCCATGGCCTTTTGCATTCAAGCCCTCATCTCCATGTCCGCATTTGCGCAATCAACCCGCAGTAGAGAGTCGGGGTGGGCGGGTGCCGCAAATCAAATCCCCGCAACCCTGCCGTTAACCCGGTCGGCCAGTTAAACTGCGCCTTTGCGACCCTATTTGTCGCATTGCCATAAACCCGGGCAAAACCGGGTTTGGCGCTATAAGAAGTTGTCGCTTGGCGGCAAGGCCGGGCTGAAAACTGTCCTTACAATCCTCACCAAGCTCGCCAGTTTCAGGCGAGTGTTTTCTCTTCAGGAGACTCCGATGTCCGTTGAGCACGCTGCGGTAGAACGCGCCGATTTCGATCAGGTAATGGTTCCCAACTATGCGCCAGCCGCCTTCATTCCCGTGCGTGGCGCCGGTTCCCGCGTTTGGGACCAGTCCGGTCGCGAGCTGGTCGACTTCGCCGGCGGGATCGCCGTCAACGTATTGGGCCACGCACATCCGGCGCTGGTCGGTGCCTTGACCGAGCAGGCCAACAAGCTGTGGCACGTGTCCAACGTGTTCACCAATGAGCCGGCCCTGCGCCTGGCCCATAAGCTGGTCGATGCCACCTTTGCCGAGCGTGCTTTCTTCTGCAACTCTGGCGCCGAAGCCAACGAAGCGGCCTTCAAGCTGGCCCGTCGTGTCGGTTTCGACCGCTTCGGCAGCGAGAAGTACGAGATCATCGCCGCGCTCAACAGCTTCCACGGCCGTACCCTGTTCACCGTGAACGTCGGTGGCCAGTCGAAGTACTCCGATGGCTTCGGTCCGAAAATCACCGGTATCACCCATGTGCCGTACAACGACCTGGCCGCGCTAAAAGCTGCCATTTCCGACAAGACCTGCGCCGTGGTACTGGAGCCGATCCAGGGTGAGAGCGGTGTGATCCCGGCGGAACTCGAATACCTGCAAGGTGCCCGCGAACTCTGCACCGCGCACAACGCGCTGTTGATCTTCGACGAAGTGCAAACCGGCATGGGCCGTACCGGCCATCTGTTTGCCTATCAGCATTACGGCGTGATTCCGGACATCCTGACCAGCGCCAAGAGCCTGGGCGGCGGTTTCCCGATCGCGGCAATGCTGACCACCGAAGACCTGGCCAAGCATCTGGTTGTCGGCACCCACGGCACCACCTACGGCGGCAACCCGCTGGCGTGCGCAGTCGCCGAAGCCGTGATCGATGTGATCAACACACCCCAAGTGCTGGCCGGCGTCAATGCCAAGCACGACAAGTTCAAGGCACGCCTTGAGCAGATCGGCGAGAAGTACGGTCTGTTCACCCAGGTTCGTGGCCTGGGGCTGTTGATCGGTTGCGTACTGAGCGATGCCTGGAAAGGCAAGGCCAAGGACATTTTCAACGCCGCTGAAAAAGAAGGCCTGATGGTGCTGCAAGCCGGCCCGGACGTGGTGCGTTTCGCGCCAAGCCTGGTGGTCGAAGACGCGGACATCGACGAAGGTCTGGACCGTTTCGAACGTGCCGCGGCAAAACTGACGCAAGCCTGATAGACCCTTCGACGCCTGCAAGTCAGGCGTCGAACCCAAATTTTTATGCCGGGCCCGTTTTTTATGTGGGAGCGAGCCTGCTCGCGAAGGTGTTTCAGTCGACATCAATGTTGCTGACATACCTTCGCGAGCAGGCTCGCTCCCACAAGGGTCCGGCTTATTTTCCTCAAGAGTATGAGAAAGGAGTGACACCATGCTGGTGATGCGCCCCGCGCAAATGGCTGATCTGGGCGAGGTACAGCGTCTGGCTGCGGACAGCCCGATTGGTGTCACTTCCTTGCCGGATGACGTTGAACGCCTGAGCGACAAGATCGCCGCGAGCGAAGCCTCGTTCGCTGCCGAAGTCAGCTTCAACGGTGAAGAGAGCTATTTCTTCGTACTTGAAGACACGGCCACCGGCAAGTTGGTGGGCTGTTCGGCGATCGTCGCCTCGGCGGGTTATTCCGAACCGTTCTACAGTTTCCGTAATGAAACCTTCGTGCACGCCTCCCGCGAGCTGAAGATTCATAACAAGATCCACGTGCTCTCGCAGTGCCACGACCTCACGGGCAACAGCCTGTTGACCAGTTTCTACGTGCAGCGCGAGCTGGTGGGCTCGCCTTGGGCTGAGCTCAATTCCCGTGGCCGCCTGCTGTTCGTCGCCAGCCACCCGGAGCGCTTCGCCGATTCAGTGGTGACCGAGATTGTCGGCTACAGCGACGAAAATGGCGATTCGCCGTTCTGGGATGCCATCGGCCGCAACTTCTTCGATCTCAACTACGCCGAAGCCGAACGTCTGTGCGGCCTGAAGAGCCGGACCTTCCTCGCCGAGCTGATGCCGCACTACCCGATCTACGTCCCGCTGCTGCCGGACTCCGCTCAGGAAGCCATGGGCCAGGTGCACCCTCGGGCGCAGATTACCTTCGACATCCTGATGCGCGAAGGCTTCGAAACCGATCACTACATCGACATCTTCGATGGCGGCCCGACCCTGCATGCCCGTGTCTCGGGGATCCGTTCGATCGCCCAGAGCCGCGTGGTGCCGGTGAAAATCGGTGAGCCGGTCAAGGGTGCCGGTCGACAATACCTGGTGGCCAATGCCCAGTTGCAGGATTACCGCGCAATCATGCTCGAGCTCGATTACGCGCCGGGCAAGCCCGTGACCCTGGATCTGGAAGCGGCCGAAACCCTGGGTGTCGGTGAAGGTGCGAGCGTTCGCCTGGTGGCGGTTTAACGCCTGCTTGAAAAAAATGCCTGAAAAGCAGCGAGTTTCACGGGTGGCGCAAGCGGCCCGTTTGAGGAGATAGCATGATCGTTCGTCCCGTACGCAGCAGCGATTTACCCGCTCTGATCGACCTGGCCCGCAGCACCGGCACCGGCCTGACCACCTTGCCGGCCAACGAAGAGCGTCTGGCCCACCGGGTCGGTTGGGCCGAGAAGACCTTCCGTGGTGAAGCCGGGCGAGCCGATGCGGACTACCTGTTCGTGCTCGAAGACGACAATGGCCGCGTGGTGGGCATTTCCGCCATCGCTGGCGCCGTGGGCCTGCGTGAGCCCTGGTACAACTTCCGGGTCGGCCTGACGGTCAGTGCTTCGCAAGAGCTGAACATCTACCGTGAAATCCCGACGCTGTTCCTGGCCAACGACCTGACCGGCAATTCCGAGCTGTGCTCGCTGTTCCTGCATGCCGATTACCGCAGTGGCCTCAATGGCCGCATGCTGTCCAAGGCGCGGATGCTGTTCATCGCCGAGTTCCCGCAACTGTTTGGCAACAAGATCATTGCCGAGATGCGCGGGGTTTCCGATGAAGCCGGGCGTTCACCGTTCTGGGAAAGCCTGGGTCGGCACTTCTTCAAGATGGAATTCAGTCAGGCTGACTATCTGACCGGCGTGGGCAACAAGGCCTTCATTGCCGAGCTGATGCCGAAGTTTCCGCTGTACACCTGCTTCCTGTCGCCCGATGCGCGTAACGTGATTGGCCAGGTGCACCCGGACACCGAGCCGGCGCTGGCCATGCTCAAGAGCGAAGGTTTCAGCTACCAGGGCTACGTCGACATTTTCGACGCGGGCCCGGCCATCGAGTGCGAAACCGGTAAGATCCGCGCCGTGCGCGACAGCCAGGCGCTGGTGCTGGCTATCGGCACGCCGGGTGACGACGCCACGCCGTTCATCATTCACAACCGCAAGCGCGAAGACTGCCGCATCACTGCCGCTCCGGCACGTCTGGCCGCCGGCACGCTGGTGGTCGACCCGCTGACCGCCAAACGTCTTCAACTCAACGCAGGCGATCAAGTGCGCGCCGTGGCGTTGTCTGCTGCTCGGGAGTCGAAATAATGAAATCGCTATACATCGCAGGTGAATGGCTGGCAGGTCAGGGCGAAGCCTTTGAGTCGCTGAACCCGGTGACCCAGCAAGTCCTTTGGTCTGGCAACGGTGCCACCGCGGATCAGGTCGAATCGGCGGTACAGGCTGCGCGTCAGGCGTTCCCGGGCTGGGCCCGTCGCCCCCTGCAAGAACGTATTTCGGTGTTGGAAGCCTTTGCCGCAGCGCTGAAAAATCACGCGGACGAACTGGCGCATGCCATCGGTGAGGAAACCGGCAAGCCCCTGTGGGAAGCCGCCACCGAAGTCACCAGCATGGTCAACAAGATTGCGATCTCGGTGCAGAGCTACCGTGAGCGCACTGGCGAGAAGAGCGGCCCGCTGGGCGACGCCACCGCCGTGCTGCGCCACAAACCGCACGGTGTGGTGGCGGTGTTCGGGCCCTACAATTTCCCTGGGCACTTGCCGAACGGGCACATCGTGCCGGCCTTGCTGGCCGGTAACTGTGTGCTGTTCAAGCCAAGTGAGCTGACGCCGAAAGTCGCCGAACTGACGGTCAAGTGCTGGATCGAGGCCGGTTTGCCGGCGGGCGTGCTGAACCTGCTGCAGGGCGCTCGCGAAACCGGTATCGCCCTGGCGGCGAACCCGGGCATCGACGGCCTGTTCTTCACGGGTTCCAGCCGTACCGGCAATCACCTGCACCAGCAATTTGCCGGTCGTCCGGACAAGATCCTTGCCCTGGAGATGGGGGGTAACAATCCGCTGGTGGTGGATCAGGTCGCCGATCTCGATGCCGCTGTCTACACCATTATCCAGTCGGCGTTCATCTCCGCCGGCCAGCGCTGCACCTGTGCCCGCCGCTTGCTGGTGCCGCAGGGCGCCTGGGGCGACACATTGCTGGCGCGCCTGGTGGCGGTCAGCTCGACGATTGAAGTCGGCGCGTTCGATCAGCAACCGGCGCCTTTCATGGGCTCGGTGATTTCCCTCGGCGCGGCTAAAGCGTTGATGGATGCCCAGGAGCATTTGCTGGCCAACGGCGCCGTGGCGCTGCTGGAAATGACTCAGCCGCAAGCGCAGTCCGCCTTGCTGACCCCGGGCATTCTGGACGTCACGGCAGTCGCTGAGCGCCCGGACGAAGAGCTGTTCGGCCCGTTGCTGCAAGTGATCCGCTACGCTGATTTTGAAGCGGCGATCGTTGAAGCCAACGACACCGAATACGGCCTGGCCGCCGGGCTGTTGTCGGATTCCGAAGCGCGCTACCAGCAGTTCTGGCTGGAAAGCCGCGCCGGTATCGTCAACTGGAACAAGCAATTGACCGGCGCGGCCAGCAGCGCGCCATTCGGTGGCGTCGGCGCCTCGGGCAACCACCGCGCCAGCGCCTACTATGCGGCGGATTACTGCGCATACCCGGTGGCCTCACTGGAAACCCCGAGCCTGGTGTTGCCGGCGGCCCTCACGCCTGGCGTGAAAATGGCGTGATGCCATTCGCGAGCAGGCTCGCTCCCACATTGGAATGTATGTCCCTGTGGGAGCGAGCCTGCTCGCGAAGGTCGCCACGCGGTCTTACTCAATTGTTACCAGAAGCCTATAACAAACAGATTCTCGTGGAGCCTCGCTGATGAAATCCTATGAAGTCAATTTTGACGGTCTAGTGGGGCCGACCCATAACTACGGCGGCCTGTCCTACGGTAACGTCGCGTCCCAGAGCAACAGCCAGCAGTCTTCCAATCCGAAGGAAGCGGCGCTGCAAGGCCTGGCGAAGATGAAAGCGCTGATGGACATGGGCTTTCAACAGGGCGTGCTGGCGCCACAGGAACGTCCGGACGTGGCTGCCCTGCGTCGCCTGGGTTTTGGCGGTACCGACGCTCAAGTCATCGAGCGCGCCGCCAAGGAAGCCATGCCATTGCTGGTCGCCAGCTGCTCGGCTTCAAGCATGTGGGTGGCCAACGCGGCCACCGTCAGCCCGAGCGCCGACACCGCGGATGGCCGCGTGCATTTCACCGCCGCCAACCTCAACTGCAAGTACCACCGCAGCATCGAGCACCCAACCACCAGTCGCGTGTTGGGCGCCATGTTCGCCGACCAGAAGCACTTCGCCCACCACGCCGCGCTGCCGGCCGTGGCGCAGTTCGGTGACGAAGGCGCAGCCAACCACACGCGTTTCTGCCGTGAATACGGCGAAGCCGGTGTCGAATTCTTCGTGTTCGGTCGCAGTGCTTTCGACACCCGCTACCCGGCACCGCAGAAATACCCGGCGCGCCAGACTCTCGAAGCGTCGCAGGCAGTCGCTCGCCTGCACGGCCTGAGCGATGACGGCGTGGTCTACGCCCAGCAGAACCCGTCGGTGATCGACCAGGGCGTGTTCCACAATGACGTGATCGCGGTCGGTAACGGTGAAGTGCTGTTCTATCACGAGGACGCTTTCCTCGAGACCGAGAAAATGCTCGCCGAACTGCAGAGCAAACTCGCCAAGGTCGGTGGGAAATTTCAATCGATCTGTGTACCGCGTTCCGCGGTAACCGTCGAAGACGCGGTGCGTTCCTACCTGTTCAATAGCCAGTTGCTGTCGCGTCCTGACGGTTCCATGCTGTTGATCGTGCCGGAAGAATGCCGTGGCAACGAGCGCGTATGGCAATACCTGCAGGGTTTGACCAGCTCCGGCGGCCAGATCAGCGAAGTGAAAGTCTTCGATCTCAAGCAGAGCATGCAGAACGGCGGTGGCCCTGCCTGCCTGAGGTTGCGTGTTGCGCTCAACGAAACCGAGCTGGCGGCCGTCAACCCAGGCGTTATCATGACGGCACCGTTGTACGGCACCCTGACCGAATGGGTCGAGAAGCACTACCGCGACCGCATGACCGAAAACGATCTGGCGGACCCGCAATTGCTGCTCGAGTGCCGGACGGCACTGGATGAACTGACGCAAATCCTTAAACTGGGCGCGGTTTATCCATTCCAGATCAATTGATCGACGGCGCGTTGTCATGCACGACGGCGCGCCGCTTCATCTCCACTGAGAGCGTAAAAGACATGAGCGACAAACTGCAGCTGATCCTTGAAGACACCGACGGCACGCAACTGGAAACGTCCTGCACCCGCGTCGCGGTCATGTGGCAAGGCAAAGAGCTGTGGATCCAGCACGATGGTCGTGGCCAATTGCTGATCGGCGTGGACGTCGAAGAAGGCGATGCTGAATACGCCAACCTGCTGTTGCGCCCATTGGCGACTAATCTGGTAAGTCTGCAACTGGAGATGGAACCGGCTGACCTCGGCGACGACGAGGAACACGTTCACGGCCCGGATTGCAATCACGACCATTAAGGAAACCGCTCTATGCTCGCCCTCGGCAAACTGCTTGAACTGACCCTCGCCGGCCGCGAACCGGCGGAGAAGACTCAACTGACTGTCGAAGGCGTGCGCATGCGCTGGTTGAGCGAAGGTGCGCTGGAAGTGCGACCGCCGCAAGCCCGTGATAATGGCCTGGACCTGCTTTTATCGGCCGGTATCCACGGCAACGAAACAGCGCCGATCGAACTGCTCGATCGCCTGTTGCATGACATCGCCCGCGGCGACCTGAAGCCGCGTGCCCGCATTCTGTTCCTGTTCGGTAATCCTGAAGCCATTCGCAAGGGCGAGCGTTTCGTCGAGCAGGACGTCAATCGGCTGTTCAATGGCCGTCACGAACAAAGCAGTGGCTCCGAAGCGCTGCGCGCCTGTGAGCTGGAGCGTCTGGCGGCCAGTTTCTTCAGCCTGCCGGATCGTCAGCGACTGCACTATGATTTGCACACGGCGATTCGCGGCTCGAAAATCGAACAGTTCGCCTTGTACCCCTGGAAGGAAGATCGCCAGCATTCACGCCAGGAACTGGCCCGGCTTCGCGCCGCAGGCATGGAGGCGGTGCTGTTGCAGAACAAGCCGTCCATCGTCTTCAGTTCCTATACCTACGACAAGCTCGGAGCCGAGTCCTTTACCCTTGAACTGGGCAAGGCGCGACCGTTCGGGCAGAACGACGGGGTGAACGTTTCCTTGCTGGAAAACCGTCTCAAACAGATCATCGAAGGCACCGAGCCGGAGTTGGCGGAAGAGGCGTTGGACGGTTTGCAGCTGTTCAGCGTGGCACGGGAAATCATCAAGCACAGCGACAACTTCCGCCTGAACCTGCCAGTGGATATCGAGAACTTTTCGGAGCTGGAAGTGGGTTACCTGCTGGCGGAAGACATCGCCAATACCCGCTGGATCATCGAGGAGGAGGGTGCCCGGATCATCTTCCCGAACCCCAAGGTGAAGAATGGCCTGCGTGCCGGCATCCTGATCGTGCCGACCACCGACGAAAACCTCGCCTAAGGACAACACAAAACCACTGTGGGAGCGAGCCTGCTCGCGATTTATCCGAGAGCGCCGCGGGGAGCCAGACTTCCCGCGTAATCGTTGACGACCATCGCGAGCAGGCTCGCTCCCACAGGTTCAGTGTTTAGACAGCTACGGCGCGCGGTTCAGTGCGACGCAGGCTACGGATCTTCATCAGCGTATCCGCGCACGTCTTCGCTGCTTCCTGTCCCTTATGCACGAAATGCTCGAAGAAGAACTTATGATGCAGTTCTTCACCCGCGTGAAAGTGGTGCGGGGTCAGCGATACCGAGAACACTGGCACTTCCGTTTCCAGTTGCACCTGCATCAGGCCGCTGACGACCGACTGGGCGACGAACTCGTGGCGGTAGATCCCGCCGTCAACCACCAGGGCTGCCGCGACGATGCCGGCATAACGGCCGGTCTTGGCCAGCAACTTGGCGTGCAGGGGCATTTCAAAGGCGCCGCCGACTTCGAAGAAATCGATGTCGGACTCCTGATAACCCTGGGCAATCATTTCAGCGACGAAGCCTTTACGGCTCTGGTCGACAATGTCCTTGTGCCAGCAGGCCTGGATGAACGCAACGCGTTCGCCATGGTGGTGTTTGCTTTTGCTGTCGATTGCGGTGGGTTGCATGTTCTGATTCCTGTTTGTGTGAAAAACAGGGCTTATGAATCGAATGGGATTTAAGGGTATGCACGCTCGCACGAGTGCCTGCGGACAGCCCTTTGGCGCCAATCCCGTTCTCTCTTCATCCGGACTATGACCGTCGGCCCCGGAATCACACCGGGTCTGCTGACCTTGTCGCCATGCACGGCAAAAGCCGTGCCTGTCACCAAGCGCTCGCGGGCTATGCGTGTTGCACGCAATTACCGCCGGTGGGGAGTTGCACCCCGCCCTGAGAACGTTTTGCCGCCAGATTGTTAGGCGGCGAAGCTTTTTTATCACATATTTCTCATCTGTGCATGGCTGCTATCCGATGATTGCTATCGACTTTTTCGTCGAAACAGCAAGTCGATTGCTGCCCAAGGGTTGAATATTGGTTGGCATGACCGCAGTACTTCCCGTCTGAAAGGGATTTCCCCCTGCTAACCGAGGCCAGATTCATGAGCGTTATCGATCTTCGCAGCGACACCGTCACCCAACCCACCCCTGGCATGCTCGAGGCGATGGCCACCGCCGTCACCGGTGACGACGTGTATGGCGAAGACCCGACGGTCAATCGACTGGAAGCCGAGCTGGCAAATCGCCTGGGTTTTGCTGCCGCACTGTTTGTCCCGACGGGCACCATGAGCAACCTGCTGGGCTTGATGGCCCATTGCGAGCGCGGTGACGAATACATCGTCGGCCAGCAGGCTCACACCTATAAGTACGAAGGTGGCGGGGCGGCGGTACTTGGCTCGATCCAGCCACAGCCGCTGGAAGTACAGGCCGATGGCTCGCTGGACCTTGCGCAGGTCGCGGCGGCGATCAAGCCGGACGACTTCCATTTTGCCCGCACCCGTTTGCTGGCGCTGGAAAACACCATGCAGGGCAAGGTCCTGCCCCTCGAATACCTGGCACGGGCGCGCAACTTTACCCGCGAACACGGGTTGCAACTGCATCTGGACGGTGCGCGGCTCTACAACGCGGCGGTCAAGCTGGGTGTCGATGCGCGGGAAATCACCCGGCATTTCGATTCCGTCTCGGTGTGCCTGTCAAAAGGCCTGGGCGCACCGGTGGGTTCGGTGTTGTGCGGTTCGGCAGAGCTGATCGGCAAGGCACGGCGCCTGCGCAAGATGGTCGGCGGCGGCATGCGCCAGGCCGGGATCCTGGCGGCGGCGGGCCTGTACGCGCTGGACCACAACGTCCAGCGCCTGGCCGACGACCACGCCAACGCCCAATTGCTGGCGCAAGGCCTGCGTGCAGCAGGTTTCGAGGTCGAGCCGGTGCAGACCAACATGGTTTACGTCGCCATGGGCGACAGGGCCGAAGCACTCAAGTCATTCGCCGCCGAGCGCGGGATCAAGCTCAGTGCTGCCGCTCGTCTGCGCATGGTCACGCACATGGACGTCAGCGCTACGCAAATCGAGCAGGTCGTCGCGACATTCGTCGACTTTTCCAGTAAGTGATAGCGTTAGCGCTCCAATTGACCGTTTCTATCGTATAAACACGCTGTACCCCGCGCGCAGGGCCGATATAATGCGGCCCTTTGCCGTCGCTTCGTCTGTTGACGTTTCGAACAGGCCTTTGGCCGCAGCCTCCGTGGAAGAACCTAATGAAAAGCGCAGAAATCCGTGAAGCCTTCCTTCGCTTCTTCGAAGAGCAAGGCCACACCCGTGTAGCCTCCAGCTCTTTGATTCCGGGCAACGACCCAACCCTGCTGTTCACCAACGCGGGGATGAACCAGTTCAAGGACTGCTTCCTGGGCCAGGAAAAGCGCGCGTACACCCGCGCCGTCAGCAGCCAGAAATGCGTGCGCGCCGGCGGCAAGCACAACGATCTGGAAAACGTCGGTTATACCGCTCGTCACCACACCTTCTTCGAAATGCTGGGTAACTTCAGCTTCGGTGACTACTTCAAGCGTGACGCCATCACTTACGCCTGGAACTTCCTGACTTCCGACAAATGGCTGAACCTGCCGAAGGAAAAGCTCTGGGTCACCATCTACGCCAGCGATGACGAGGCGTACGACATCTGGACCAAGGAAATCGGGGTTCCGGCCGAGCGCATGGTTCGCATCGGCGACAACAAGGGCGCGCCTTACGCCTCCGACAACTTCTGGACCATGGGCGATACCGGCCCGTGCGGCCCTTGCACCGAGATTTTCTACGATCACGGCGCCGACATCTGGGGTGGCCCACCGGGCTCGCCGGAAGAAGACGGCGACCGCTACATCGAAATCTGGAACAACGTGTTCATGCAGTTCAACCGCACCGCCGACGGCGTGTTGCACCCGCTGCCAGCGCCATCGGTGGACACCGGCATGGGCCTGGAGCGGATCAGTGCCGTGCTGCAGCATGTTCACTCGAACTATGAAATCGACCTGTTCCAGAGCCTGCTGAGCGCTTCGGCCAAGGCCATCGGTTGCACCAACGATGCCCAGGCTTCGCTGAAAGTCGTGGCTGACCACATTCGTTCCTGCGGCTTCCTGATCGCCGACGGCGTGCTGCCGTCCAACGAAGGCCGCGGTTATGTGCTGCGCCGCATCATTCGCCGCGCTTGCCGTCATGGCAACAAACTGGGCGCCAAGGGCAGCTTCTTCTACCAGATCGTCGCGGCCCTGGTCGCCGAGATGGGCGAAGCTTTCCCTGAATTGAAATCCCAGCAGTCGCATATCGAGCGCGTGCTCAAGGCCGAAGAAGAACAATTCGCCAAGACCCTGGAACAGGGCCTGAAGATCCTCGAGCAGGACCTGGCCGAATTGAAGGGCGACGTGGTGCCAGGCGACGTAGTGTTCAAACTCTACGACACCTACGGTTTCCCGATGGACCTGACTGGCGACATCGCTCGCGAGCGCAACCTGACCATCGACGAAGCAGGCTTCGAGCGCGAGATGGAAGCCCAGCGCGTCCGTGCCCGTTCGGCCAGCTCCTTCGGCATGGACTACAACAGCCTGGTCAAGGTCGATGTGGACACCGAGTTCACCGGCTACACCGCCCACAGCGGTTCGGCAAAAATCGTTGCTCTCTATAAAGACGGGCAATCGGTCGACGTGTTGAATGAAGGCGACGAGGGCGTGGTTATTCTGAACCAGACGCCGTTCTACGCCGAATCCGGCGGGCAGATCGGTGATTGCGGCTTCCTCCAGGCTGGCGCTGCACGTTTCGACGTGCGCGACACCACCAAGACCGGCGGCGCGTTCCTGCACCACGGTGTGCTGGACTCGGGTAGCCTGATCGTCGGTGCTCCGGTCGAGACTCACGTCGATGCCGAAGTGCGTCACGCGACGTCGCTGAACCACTCGGCGACTCACTTGCTGCACGCCGCATTGCGTCAGGTGCTGGGCGATCACGTTCAGCAGAAAGGCTCGTTGGTCGACAGTCAGCGCCTGCGCTTCGACTTCAGCCACTTCGAAGCCATCAAGCCTGAGCAGCTCAAAGCGCTGGAAGACATCGTCAACGCCGAGATTCGCAAGAACTCCGAAGTTGAAACCGAAGAAACCGATATCGAAACCGCCAAGCAGAAAGGCGCCATGGCGCTGTTCGGCGAGAAATACGGCGACAACGTGCGCGTGCTGAGCATGGGCGATTTCTCCGTCGAGCTGTGCGGTGGTATCCACGCCAACCGTACCGGCGACATCGGCCTGCTGAAAATCATCAGCGAAGGCGGTGTGGCTGCTGGCGTGCGCCGTATCGAAGCAGTGACAGGCGCTGCGGCACTGGCTTACCTGAACGCTGCGGAAGAGCAACTCAAGGAAGCGGCCAGCCTGGTCAAGGGCAGCCGCGACAACCTGATCGACAAGCTGTCGGCTGTGCTGGAGCGCAACCGTCTGCTGGAGAAGCAACTCGAGCAGTTGCAAGCCAAGGCCGCCAGTGCGGCGGGTGACGACCTGTCGGCGCAAGCCTTGGACGTCAAGGGCGTGAAAGTGCTGGCCGTGCGTCTGGACGGGCAGGATGGCAAGGCGCTGCTGGCGCTGGTCGATCAACTGAAAAACAAACTCGGCCGCGCAGTGATCCTGCTCGGCAGTGTCCATGAGGAAAAGGTCGTTCTGGTTGCAGGCGTAACCAAAGACCTGACTGGCCAACTCAAAGCCGGTGATTTGATGAAACAGGCCGCTGCGGCAGTGGGCGGGAAGGGCGGTGGTCGTCCAGACATGGCGCAAGGCGGTGGTACCGACGCTGGCGCCCTGGATGCGGCACTGGCGCTGACCGTACCGTTTGTAGAGCAGGGTTTATAAGGCAGTGTCTGCGGTCCGCAGTCTAGTGGCGGGCCGCAACGCTGTTTGAGTGTTTATTTGGGCGCCCTTCATGGGCAGAGGCGGCTTTGAAATGGCTTTGATCGTACAGAAATTTGGAGGCACCTCGGTCGGCACCGTCGAGAGAATCGAGCAGGTTGCCGACAAGGTTAAGAAATTCCGTGATGCCGGCGATGACCTGGTGGTTGTGCTGTCTGCAATGAGCGGCGAAACCAACCGTCTGATCGATCTGGCCAAGCAAATCAGTGGCGGCGATCAACCGGTTCCTCGCGAGCTGGACGTGATCGTCTCCACCGGTGAGCAGGTGACGATTGCCCTGTTGGCCATGGCGTTGATGAAGCGCGGTGTACCAGCGGTGTCCTACACCGGCAACCAGGTACGGATCCTGACGGATAGCGCACACAACAAAGCGCGTATCCTGCAGATCGACGACCAGAAGATTCGTGGTGACCTTAAGGCCGGTCGCGTGGTGGTTGTCGCCGGTTTCCAGGGCGTCGACGAGCACGGCAATATCACCACCCTCGGTCGTGGCGGTTCCGACACCACCGGCGTGGCCCTGGCAGCGGCCCTGAAGGCTGACGAATGCCAGATCTACACCGACGTCGATGGCGTCTACACCACAGACCCGCGCGTGGTGTCCGTGGCCCAGCGCCTGGACAAGATCACCTTCGAAGAGATGCTGGAAATGGCCAGCCTCGGTTCCAAGGTGCTGCAGATCCGTGCGGTGGAATTCGCCGGCAAGTACAACGTCCCGCTGCGCGTACTGCACAGCTTCAAGGAGGGTCCGGGCACCCTCATTACTATTGATGAAGAGGAAACCATGGAACAGCCGATCATTTCCGGTATCGCTTTCAACCGCGATGAAGCCAAGCTGACCATCCGTGGCGTGCCAGACATCCCAGGCGTTGCCTTCAAGATTCTCGGCCCTATCAGCGCCGCGAACATCGAAGTCGACATGATCGTGCAGAACGTCGCGCACGATAACACCACCGACTTTACCTTCACCGTGCACCGCAACGACTACCAGGCGGCGCAAACCGTGCTGGAGAAAACCGCTGGCGAGCTGGGTGCACGTGAAGTCATCGGCGACACCAAGATCGCCAAGGTGTCGATCGTCGGCGTTGGCATGCGCTCCCACGCAGGCGTCGCCAGCCGCATGTTCGAAGCGCTGGCCAAGGAAACCATCAACATCCAGATGATCTCGACTTCGGAAATCAAGGTTTCCGTGGTGATCGAAGAGAAGTACCTGGAACTGGCTGTGCGCGCCTTGCACACGGCTTTCGAACTGGACGCACCGGTCCGCCAGGGCGAGTGATGCGTTTGCCAGAGGGCGCGGTCTGACCGCGCCCTTTGTTTTTTTGCACGGCGCGACCCCAAGGCTGTTCTTTTGCTCGCGCTGGTCAATACTCAGGCATGTAGGCCTTCGACCACTTTGGTTGTAGGTCGAGTGCCTTTTTTTTGCAGACTGTTGTCCCTGAAAATGTAATGCGTGAGGAGAAAGGTATGCTGATTCTGACTCGTCGGTGCGCAGAAAGCCTGATTATTGGTGATGGCGAAATCACCGTGACCGTGCTCGGCGTCAAAGGAAATCAAGTGCGCATCGGTGTCAACGCCCCGAAAGAGGTTGCGGTCCATCGTGAGGAAATTTACCTGCGTATAAAGAAAGAGAAGGACGAAGAACCAAGCCATTAATTTTTATCGTTTTTTATGTTTGCAAACGGGGAAAAGGTTGGTTAAGATACGCCCCGTGTTGCGGAGAGCTGGCCGAGTGGCCGAAGGCGCTCCCCTGCTAAGGGAGTACACCTCAAAAGGGTGTCGGGGGTTCGAATCCCCCGTTCTCCGCCATTATTTGCGTAGTACGTTGTAATCTGGCTTCTTCGGTAAGTTGTTGAAATTACTAGAAAAAGTGCTTGACATAGAGATTAGACGGCCTATAATGCGCGGCAACAAATGCACTCGTAGCTCAGCTGGATAGAGTACTCGGCTACGAACCGAGCGGTCACAGGTTCGAATCCTGTCGAGTGCACCATTTAAGAGTTGTTTGCAGTGATGTGAATAACTTGGCTTCAACCAGTTGTGATCTGGTCTAAAAACACAAATGCACTCGTAGCTCAGCTGGATAGAGTACTCGGCTACGAACCGAGCGGTCACAGGTTCGAATCCTGTCGAGTGCACCATACAAACAAAAAGCCCGCCTTTAAAGCGGGCTTTTTGCCGTCTGGGATTTGGCTTTTCCCTTCGTACATCCTCTTTCGTCGAACTCGATGCTGGCGCTGCGACCTTGCTTGGCTTGGTAGTGGTAGCGGGTGCTTGAGTTTCGAATGCTGATCTTGTCTGGCTTGCCCAGAGCGCTTTCGACATCCTTTTGGGTCATGCCGGCGATCACGCGCTGATTGATGATTGCTTCGCGGCGCTCGCTGGCGCTGATCAGGTTTGCACATTTGTCTACTGTCTGACCGACAACCAGCGGATCGCGGTGATCGATTTCCAGGTTCGATGTTTGCCGCTGCTGTTGCGGCGCAAGTGGGATATTCGTGCCAGGCCGGTAAGGGTTCACCTTCTGGTAGGAAAGGCTTTCGTCGATGGCGCAGCTCATCGTGGTAAAGGTGATGCGCCCGTCAGCCCTCTCGCAGCGGATAATCGTTGCACCAGGTGTTTCGAGCGGCAGGTAGAGCAGGGTGGCGAGTCCCAGGCGGGATAATCTCGATGGCATTGCGAGTCCTCCGTGACGGCTACCGATCAAGGCTAGCGCCTGCATGCTGCATCGCCAGTGTGTTTTTTTTTTCGAGATGAGTCGTCGCACTTTCATGTGTCAGGCGCGCACTCAGGATTGTTTCGCAAGCGCTTGTTTCAGCCGCGATTTTTTAACGTTTTAAGCCGTCAGTCGGTGTATGATTGCGCCCGTCAGCCCCGCCGGGGCTTTTGGATTACCTCCATGGACTTACCCAGTAGTTACTCAATACCCCGATTTTCCAATCATGAATTGACTGATTGATCCTTCCGGCGCACCCCGCTGCTGGGAGTGGAGTTCGCCTATGTCTGAAGTAGAAGTAAAGAAAACGCAGGAAAGCTTGCAGGACCGTCTGGCTCAAGTTGTTGAGCTGTTGCAGCGTCAGCGAGTAGTTGAAGACCTGACTCATCGCCAGGAAGGTCCGAATCAGGATCGCGTCGAAAACCTGGTTCACCGGCAAAATCTCGTTGAGCTGCAACGCAAGCTCGATGACCTGCACTCCGCCGACGTCGCCTATATTCTTGAAGCCCTGCCACTGGATGACCGCCTGACACTCTGGCAGTTGGTCAAGGCTGATCGCGACGGCGACATCCTGCTCGAAGTATCCGATTCGGTTCGTGAAACCCTGATCGCCGACATGGACGATCACGAGCTCCTGGCTGCGGCCAAGGACATGGATGCCGACGAACTGGCCGACCTGGCCTCCGAGCTGCCTCGAGATGTCGTCCATGAGCTGATGGAGACCCTCGATGCCCAGCAGCGCGAGCGTGTGCGCTCGGCGTTGTCCTATGACGAGGACCAGGTCGGTGCGTTGATGGACTTCGAGATGGTCACCATCCGTGAGGATGTCAGTCTCGAAGTGGTCCTGCGCTACCTGCGACGCCTGAAGGAGCTGCCAGGCCATACCGACAAATTGTTCGTGGTTGACTACGACGGCGTGCTCAAGGGTGTGCTGCCGATCAAGCGCCTGCTGGTCAACGATCCGGATAAGCAGGTTTCCGAGGTCATGGCCAGCGATCCGGTGAGTTTCCATCCGGATGAAGAAGCCTACGATGCTGCCCAGGCGTTTGAGCGTTACGACTTGATTTCGGCCCCCGTCGTTGACAAGAACGGCAAATTGATCGGCCGTCTGACCATTGATGAAATGGTCGACCTGATTCGTGAGGAGAGCGAAAACGAAGTTCTCAACATGGCAGGTCTGCGTGAAGAAGAGGATATTTTCGCGTCGGTCTGGAAGTCCCTGCGTAACCGTTGGGCCTGGCTGGCAGTGAACCTGATTACCGCATTTGTGGCTTCCCGGGTAATTGGCCTGTTCGAAGGCTCCATCGAGAAGCTGGTGGCGCTGGCTGCATTGATGCCGATCGTTGCGGGTATCGGAGGTAACTCCGGCAACCAGACCATCACCATGATCGTTCGGGCCATGGCGCTGGACCAGGTGAGTACAGGTAACACTTCGCGTCTGATGCGCAAGGAGTTGGCGGTTGCCTTGATCAATGGCGTGATTTGGGGGGGAGTCATTGGCGTAGTTGCCTACCTGCTTTATGGCAGCTGGTCGCTCGGCGTGGTAATGACCGCTGCCATGACCCTCAATCTGTTGCTGGCGGCGTTGATGGGGGTCTTGATCCCGATGACGCTGGCGCGACTTGGGCGTGATCCTGCCATGGGGGCGAGTGTGATGATTACCGCCATGACCGATAGTGGTGGTTTCTTTATCTTCCTGGGGCTGGCAACGATTTTCCTACTCTGAGGTGCTTGTTCCAAAGCCCGCCCTACGGCGGGCTTTTTTTTTGCCAAATTTCAGGCAAAAAAAAGCCAGCGATCAGGCTGGCTCGAACTTGCGGGGATGAATCAGGAGGCGTCTGCAGTCATTTCGGCATCATGGGCGATCAGTGAAACAAGCGCATTTTGCTGGCGGTGAGAGAGTTGGCGGAAGCGCTGAAGCAATTCGCGCTCGTGCAATGACAGCTCCGGGCTGTCCAGCCGCATGCTCAGCTCTTCGCCCAGTGCGCCTTCCTGAATGAGACTCTGCTCCAGGCGCGCAATGATCTCGGAGTTCATGCTGCGGTGATGATTGCGAGCCACCTCGGCAATGCGTTCACGCATTCCGTCTGGCAGACGTACGACGAACTTGTCAGCCGTACGGCTGGAATAAATTGCCTGTTTCAATGGGCGCATATATTTAACCGGTTAGTTCAGGGGAGCGGTTCTCGGGATTGGCCGCAGGATGTCAGATAGGACAAGCGCTCTGGCCAAATGTTCAACCTGAATTGGTAGAGGCACGCATCATGCCTCAAAATCGCCAGTTCATTGGCGTCAATTCTGTGACAAATATTGAGCTGGCTAAAGGCGTTATGCCAGCACCAATTGTCAGAAATGCGGACTGGTTTTGAAAAAAACACCGGGTCCGTGTCTCTGGCCGCGTCCTTTGCCCCCGTAACTCCTGAAAAAGCCGAGGGGCATCCCATGCGGATTCGATCACTGTTCCTTATCTGTACAGGATAGTGGCAAATGGCCGATTTACTAGTGTTAGTCGTATGATGAGATTCATTTGGGATGGGTGGCAGGTCGATTTTCCCTGGGGTGGGCTTCGTTGGCGGCGCGGGCACTGGTTCGCTTCTGCTTCGCTCGTTAAAACTTCAAGCCCTTGCGTGACATCTGCCTACACTTAAAAAGCCTACGCATGACATGACAAAGACAGGTTCGCCCGTTAACATGCTCGCCGTCTATCGCTACGCGTCTCTTCGCGGGCATCTTGTGTCTCAGTAGCTCAATTGGATAGAGCATCCCCCTCCTAAGGGGAAGGTTGGCAGTTCGAACCTGCCCTGGGACACCATTCAATCAAGTCTTCAGCTGTTCATAATTCCCGCTCCAGGCCTTTATGGGTTCACGGCGGGTGCAAATGGATTGCTCGAGGCATAAAAAGGCCCTGCTCAGATGCGTATCTGGCAGGGCTTTTTCATTTATGTGGCAAGCACCTGGGCATCCTTTCCGGTTTGGGCTCTTCTATATAGAGGAAGAGGCGACTATTTCTGCATCAAGTACCTTTTTGCCAGGAAACCAAATCAATGCTTGACGGCAGATTCTGGAAGCCTATAATTCGCCCCACTTCCGGCGCAGTCGAAACGGAAAACTCCTTG
>NZ_JBXAHO010000059.1:0-23798 GCF_058795195.1 Pseudomonas sp. GW823-FHT06B06
CGAGGGGCCGAACGCCAGGGGCAAGAGCCCTTGGTTACTTGGGGCTCTTCCAAGTGACTCGCTGTAAGAGCGAAACCCTAGGTGACCGTTACCGCAGGAATGGATATGTACTCCGACAACAAACAATAGGTCGGCTATCAGGACGCCTTCGCCGGCAAGTCGGATCGCCGCACCGCTGGCTCCTACAGGCTGTGCAAGTTGCCGTTACCGAGGAAACGGATATGTACACCATCCCATCCCAATGCGCCTTTACAACACAGCGCGTCTTGCAGCCCACGGATGAACCTGCTCCAACTGGCTCGCCAGGCGCAACAGCACATCTTCACCACCCAGCCGCGCAGTAAACATCATGCCCACCGGCAAGCCGTTGTCACTCTGGCCCAAGGGTAGCGAGATGGCCGGCTGCCCACTGACGTTGGCCAGCGCGGTGAAGCCGGCGCTGCCCATGGCATTGTGGGCGTAGCTCTCCCAGGGTTGATCCAGGGACAACAGGCCGAGCTTCGGCGTCAGGCTGCCGGTGACGGGCGAGAGGATCACGTCGTAGCGTTCGAAGTGCTGCTCCATGGTCGCGCCGATGCTCTCGAACGATTGGCGGGCGCGATACAGGTCCTCCCCACTGGTGCCCTTCGCACGCTCCAGATTGACCAGGGTGATCTTTTCCAGGTCCTGTGCCGTAACCGCGCGTCCGAGCGCCTGTTCACGGTCGTGGATCAGGGTCCGCAGCCCTGTGCCGATCACCGTGCCATGGGCACCGAACAATTGGCGTGGATCGACGTTGAGCGTCAATTCGTCGATCTCGTGCCCCAGGGTCAGCAGTTGCTTGAGGGTCTGCTCCAGCGTGGCGGCGATCGCCGGTTCAAGCGGCGCGCCGGTCATCGATTGACGCACCACGGCCACGCGCAGTTTGCCCGGGTCTTGCTGCAGTTCCTGCACATAGGGTCTTACCAGGGGCGAGCACCAATAGGCGCTGCCCGCTTCATGGCCTTGCCCGATATCGAGGAACAACGCGGTATCGCGCACGGTGCGCGAGACCACATTGGCCGCGCTGGCGCCAAACCAGCCTTCGAAATGCAGCGGTCCGCTGGGGGTGCGATAGCGAGTGGGCTTGAGTCCGACCAGGCCGCAGTACGAGGCCGGAATACGGATCGAACCGCCGCCATCGGTGGCATGGGCCACGGGCACGATCCCCGCCGCTACCGCCGCTGCCGCGCCACCGGAGGAGCCGCCTGCGCTCATGGCCAGGTTCCAGGGGTTATGGGTTTGGCCCCAAGCCAGGGATTCGGTGGTGGTGGTCAAGCCGAACTCGGGGCACGTGGTCTTGCCGAACGGCACCGCACCGGCCTGCTCATAGCGAGCGATCAGGGTGCTGGTGCGGGCGGCGGGCGGTGCGTCCTTGAACATCCGGCTACCGTTGCTGGTGATGGTGCCTTGCAGTGAGGTGTTGAGGTCCTTGATCAGCAGTGGCACACCAGCCAGGGCGCCCTGGTTTTGAGTGCCGGCCGCGCGGCGCTGGGCCATCAAGGCACGGGCGTAGGCTTCGTGCAGCATGTTTACCGCATTGACCCTGGGGTTGACCTCGTTATAGCGAGCAAGCGTCGCCGCCAGCAGGTCCTCGGCACTCAGCTCGCCGCTGCGGATCGCCTGGCTCATGGCCCAGGCATCCATGGCCTGGTAGTCACTGGCCGAAAGCCCTTGCGCGCGGGCGTCGGCAAAACGCCCCAGAAGCCCGACGCCAACCGCCACGGCACCGGCCTTGAGCACGCTGCGGCGCGGCCAGCCGGTGGCGGAGTTTAGTGGTGCGTTTTCTTGGTTATCCATGGTAGTGATCACGCCCTGATTGTGGGTTATTAGAGTATTCAGGCCTTACGCCCTGTGGGAGCGAGCCTGCTCGCGAAAGCGCTGGATCAGTCAACATTGATGTTGAATGTGCTGACCTCTTCGCGAGCAGGCTCGCTCCCACAGGGTTTGTGGTGTTCAAGCGACATTGAAGCGTGCCGACAACTGATCCAGTGCCCGCGCCAGTTGCTCCAGGTCCGCGGCGGCCATCGCGCTGCGCCCGGCGTTGGCCGACAGCGCACCGGTGCCGCTGGAGACACTCTCGACCCTGGCGACCATTTCCCGAGTAACGCGCACCTGTTCGGTGATCAGCGTGGCGATGGTGTCCACGCTGCGGATCACATCATCGGTGCCGCTGCGAATCTGCGCCACCGAATCGCCTGCCTCATGGGCCAGGTTGACGCCGTCACGCACCCGGCTGACCACGCGCCCCATGCCGTCGACCACCGCCAGTGTGCCTTCCTGAATACGCTGCACGGTGAGGTCGATTTCCCCAATGGAACTGGCGGTGCGTTGGGCCAACAGTCGAACCTCGTCGGCTACCACGGCAAACCCGCGCCCCGCCTCGCCGGCCCGTGCGGCCTCGATGGCGGCGTTCAGCGCCAGGAGGTTGGTCTGCTCGGCAATGCTGCGAATCACCTTGAGCACATGGCTGATCTCCCCGGAGAACCCTTCGAGCTGGCGAATGTGCACGGCCGTAGCGCTGATCACGTCGCTGATGCGGTTCATCTCCTGGGCCATGTCACGAATAAACCCCTCGCTCTTGCCCGAACGCTGTGCCGAATGCTGGGTGATGTCGCGAGACACGCCAACCTGATTGTCCACTTCGCCAATCGACCCCGACAGGTCCTCAACCGCCCGGGAAATCCCGCGCACCGCGTCCGCCTGTTGCTGGGTGGCCGTGGAGGCCGACTCCGCCGATTCGGCCATGTGCGCCGCTTCGCGACTGACCCGCTGCACCAACTCGCGCATTTGTGAAATGAGCCCGTGCAGGCTGTCACGCATCAGCGCGATGTCGCGCAGCATCAGTGCGAATTCGTCACCGCCCTTGATCTCGATCGGCTGCACCAGGTCGCCACTGGCGATGGCCCGCACGCTGGCACCCGCCTGGGCAAACGCACGCTTGAGCCGACGCAAAGTGGAAAACGCGGTGAGGCTGCCCGCCAGCCCGCCCACCACCGCCAGCGCCATGTAAGCCAACAGCGTCGAGCGATAACGACGCTGCGCCGCCTCGTAGGCCTGCGAGGCGCTGGCTTTCTGCAGCGCTTGCAGCTTGCTCAGTTCAACCATGGCGGCATTGCCTTCCGGCTCGGCCATGCGCAAATAGGACAGGATGCCCGGCAGGCGAAAATCACCGGCGCGCAAGGAATCGAGGAAGATGCCCAACTCTTCCTGCCAGGCCTGATAGTGTTTATCGAACGCCTCGGCGGCCTGTTGTTCCTCACCGCTCAACGTGCGCAGACGATAGCTCGCCCAGATCTCGGTCAACGCTCGGTCATTGCTCTCGATGGCACTCAGGGTGGCTTCCACCGGGCGGTCGAACGCTGCCACCAGCGGGCCTTCCGGGTCCTGCTGGATCGCCAGCAGGACCTGGCGCCGGCTTTCATCGAGCCGCTGCCTGATGTCGCCGAACATCAACAACGTCGCCAGGTTGTCCTCGTTGATGGCTCGCAGACTGTCGCGCGCCTGCTGCAAGCCATAGGCACCGAACAACACCGCCAGGGCAAACAGCAAGGTGGCCAACAACGCCCAGAGCCACAGGCGCTGGGCGATAGTAATTGCCTTGAACATGATCAATGGCCTGTCTCATGCAGCGGACGGGGTGCGCAAGGCCCCCAACGCTGGAATTAGTCGCGAGTGACGCCGGCCAGCATCGCCGCCAGGTAATGCTCGCCGTAAGGCGGCAACAGACCCCATTCACGGCGCGGGTCGTGGGCCGAGGCCTTGAACACCGTGCGCAGGTGACTGAATTCGAGAAATCCTTCGCGGCCATGGTAATGACCCATGCCCGAGGCGCCGATACCACCGAACGGCGCATCGTGCAGGGCGGCATGCATCATCACGTCGTTGATGGTGACTCCGCCGGACAGGGTGTGCTCCAGCACGTGACGTTGCTCCCGGGCATCCTCGCCGAAGTAGTACAGCGCCAGCGGACGCGGCCTTGCGTTGATTTGCGCGATGACCTGGTCGAGGTCGTCATAACTCAGCACGACCATGGCCGGACCGAAGATTTCCTCATGCATGATCTCGCTGTCCGGGGCCGGGTCCACTACGACTCGCAGCGGGCGACGACGGTCCTGGGCATCCAGTGCCAGGGGTTCGGGCAGGCACTCGATGCGCGCCCCTCGCAACTGCGCGTCCTCGACCAGGCCCTCGACCCGCTCCAGATGACGCTGGTTGACCACCGCCACCACGTCCGGGTTGCCGGCTACCGTCGGGTTGAGGTCGCGATAAGCACTGCGCAGCGCATCGAGGAAGGCTTCGAGTCGGGCCTTGGGTACATACACCAGGTCCGGATTGATGCAGATCTGTCCGCCATTGGTGGACTTGCCTGCGGCGATACTGAACGCCGCTTTGTTCAGGTCGGCAGTGGCCGAAACGATCACCGGTGACTTGCCGCCCAGTTCCAGTGTCACCGGCACCAGGTTTTTCGCGGCATTGCCCATCACTCGCCGGCCGATCGCCGTACTGCCGGTGAACACCAGGTGGTCGAAGGGTTGGCTGCTGAAAGCCTCGCCCAGTTCCGGGCCACCATTGACCACGGCCACCACCAGCGGATCGAGGTGTTCGGTGCACAGGCGCGCCACCAGTGCGGCGGTGCGCGGCACCACTTCCGACGGTTTTAGAATGGCCCGGTTGCCGGCCGCGAGCGCCGAGGCCAGCGGGCTGAACAAGGTGTATAGCGGCGCGTTCCAGGTACCCAGGATGCCCACCGTACCTTTTGGCTGGTGCATGACCCAGGCCCTGGCGCCGAGCTGGTCATAAGGGGAAAACATTTCGCGCGGTTCGTCTTGCATCCACTCTTGCAGATGGTCGCGGGCATATTTGAGTGAAGCCAGGGCGCCGAGCACGTCATTCATCAAGGAAAAACCGGCGGGCCGTCCGCCAAAGTCCTGGTCGATGGCCGTGGTCAATGCCGCATGGTTGTCGACCAGCAGGTCGATCACTTGCTGCAGGCGCTGGCGCCGGGTGTCGGCGCTGACACTGCCGGCGCTGGCGAAGGCCTCTTTCTGGCGCGTCAGCAGGCTGGAAAGGTCTTGGTCGCAAGACATCGTTGAACTCATTGTTATCCCCTTGCAGGTTGGCTCGATGGCCGTTGAGCGCCCGATGCGCCTGGCGCCACCCTAGCCGCGCAGACCGCTGCGCCGCCTCGTCCGATCGGACGAGGCCCTGCATTAGTGTTAGTCCGTTGAGACGATGTTGAACGCCTGCAAACGCCCAATACTGGCCATACGAAAACCTCCACTCCATGAGGCCAGTCATGGCAATGCAAAATATCAGCTTCGATCCCCAGGCCTTCCGTGCCGCACTCGGCACGTTCACCACCGGGGTCACGATCATCACCACCCAGACCGAAGACGGCTCGCCCGTGGGCATCACCGCCAACAGCTTCAACTCGGTGTCGCTCAACCCGCCGCTGGTGCTCTGGAGCTTGTCCAAGCAAGCGCGCAGCCTGCCGATCTTCAGCAGCGGCAAGCATTGGAACGTGCACGTGCTGTCCACGGAGCAAGAAAACCTCTCGGGACGTTTCGCCACCCAGGGCGAAGACAAGTTCGCCGAGATCGAACTGGACAACGGCATCAGCGAGGCGCCATTGCTGCAAGATTGCACCGCGCGTTTCCAGTGCCGCACGGCGTTCCAGTACGAAGGCGGAGACCATGTGATTTTCGTCGGCGAAGTGCTCGCCTTCGATCACAGTGATCGCGCCCCGCTGGCGTTCCAGAGCGGCCAATATGCCCTGGCCACGCGCAAGCCCCGTAGTGAGCTGCGCCTGGCAACCACGCCGCCACCGCCCGAGTGCAGCTACACCGAGGATTTGCTCGGCTACTTGCTGGGGCGCGGGCATTACCAGACACTCAATGCCCTGCGGCAACTGCTGAACAGTCAGCAGCTGGACGAACAATCGTTCTTCGTGCTGTCGATCTTGTGTATTCGCGACGATATGACGCTGGAGGAAATCAACACCTTCGTGACCTACACCGGTCGCGAAGTGACCCTGGCCAGCATGCGGTTTCTCGAGCGCCAGCGCCTGGTGGCCTTCGAGGGTCCGGCGCAATCGCCACGTTTTGTCCTCACGGCCCAAGGCCGAGAAGTGTCCCTGCATCAGCTGGCGCTGGCCAAGGCCGTGGAAGAGGATCTGTCGGCCAAGCTCGGCGCCGCCGATGCGCAAGCCTTGAAAGTCTTGCTCAAGCGCCTGATCGTCGTGAGCGACCCTGGCTTGCCTGATCTGTGGGCACCGCGATGACCGCTCGCGAGGGGACGCTGCCTGCGGCCACGGTCGGTTGGAGTAGCCATGGCCTGCTGTTGCTGCTGGCCTTGGTGTTCGCCGACAACTTCGTCGGGCGACAGATACTCGCAGTCATGGTCGAACCGATCAAAGCCGAGTTCGGCGTCGGCGATACTGCCATCGGCCTGATCTCGGGCCTGGCGTTCGCGGCGGTCTATGCACTCATGGGCCTGCCGGCCGGGCGGCTGGTGGATCGCATGCCGCGTATCCGCCTGCTGGCCATGTCTTGCCTGCTGTGGGCGGTGGCAACCATGGCCTGCGGGTGGGCGGGCAGTTTCCTGGCGCTGGGCATTGCGCGAATGCTGGTTGCCGTCAGCGAATCGCCGACCACGTCGGCGTCGCTGTCGCTGATCGCCGACCTGTATCCGACGCACCGACGCTCATTCGCCATCAGTTGTTTTACCGCCGCACCCACATTTTCCTCGATCATCGGCTTGAGCATCGGCGCCTGGGTGGTCGAGCACTATGGCTGGCGCAGTGCGTTCATTGCGTTGGGGATGCCGGCCCTGGTGTTCTGTACGATCCTGGCCTTCGTCGTGCGCGAACCGCAGCGTGGCCGCTGGGACCTTACGCCACACACCCACACAGCGCCCGCGCTGCTTGGCATGGGTGCCGAAGCCCGCAAGCTCTGGGCATTGCCGGCCTACCGCTGCCTGATCCTCGCTGGCGGACTGACCACGCTCAGTTCCTATGCGATTGCGATGTGGAACACCAGTTTCCTGGTGCGCTCCCACGGTTTGTCACTGCAACACGCCGGCTTGTTGGCGGGCGTGATCTGCGGTACGTCGGCCGGATTCGGTGGCCTGCTCAGTGGTTGGTTGAGTGACCGCCTGTGCCGCCGCGATCCACACTGGCAGGTGTCCATTCCGGTAGTGGGCCATATTGCGGCGACCTGTGCGCTGGTCCCCTATCTGCTGTGGTCCGACTCCGTGCTGGTGCGCCTGGGTGATGTGCCGGTTCCAGGCGCCATGCTCTGGTGTGCGCTCTATGCCTTCTTTTCCGTGTGGTGGGTCGCGCCTTCCTACAACCTCGTCACGCAGCTGGTGCCCGCCGGAAGACGCGGAACTGCAATGGCGCTGCAAACCATCGTCAGCACGCTGCTGGGGATCGGCGTCGGGCCATTGTTGACCGGTTTGTGCAGCGACCTGTTGTTACCGCTGTTCGGCCACGAGTCATTGCGGTATGCGTTGCTGCTGGTGAATCTGCCGGTGATTTGCGCGGTGTTGCTGTTGATGCGCACGGCACACCATGCTGGCAGAACGGGCTATCGCCACGGGGGATAAGTTTGCTCAAGGCCACGCTTTAATTGTCCAGTCGACGGAGCTCCAATGCCAACCAACAGCGCATCAGCCAATCCCGTACACAGCGCCCGCGATCGACTGCTCGACGCGGCACTCGAACTCTTCGCCACACACGGCTACCAGGCTATAGGCTTGCGGGACTTGGCGAGCTACCTGGGGCTGCAGGCCGGATCCCTCTACCATCACATCGAAAACAAACAGGCCCTGTTGTTCGAGCTGATCGAGTCGGCCTTATCGGACTTGCTGCTGGACACGCAGCGGCGAATGAAAGGCGCACGAAGCGCTCGCGGGCGTCTTCAGTCGTTCATTCAAGCCTTCGTCGCCTTCAACTTCAACGAAAAATACAAACTGACCCTGGTTAGCCGCGAGTTCACGAATCTGACTGAAGAACAGAAGCAACAGGTTATCCAGCTGAGAAACGAATACGCCGCTATTTTAAACGCCATCATCACTGACTCGTACGGCGAGAAAGGTGCAGCCGCTCGCGACCTCTGCCCCACCACCAGTGCAGTCGTTGCCATGCTGTTCGGCCAGTCACAGTGGTACACCCTTGAGACAACCGAAGCACAATTGATAAAAACACTCACCGACGTTGTCACATGCATTATCGCGAACAGGCAGAAGACCGACGCAAGTACGACGCGGTCAATTTCCCGGAGCGCTGTCAATTTTCCCCACCCTCCCCGTGATTCGCTTTATCCTTGATGCAAATCCGATGAAAAGCCATGAATCCTGCATACGGCTGCTGACTGTTCCCCATGCGCAAACTTTTGTACCTGACTGTCTCCATGGCGTTGATCGCCGCTCTAACGACCTACGCCATGTGGGCCGCGGATCGCCCGACGGGCCTCTACCTCTCTGACCTGCGAATCGATGTCGCCGTCGACCAGGGCACGCCCGCTGACCGCGGCAATTTGCTGGGCATCCAGCCCGAGCTGTTTCCCACCGACTACCAAAGCCCCGAGCGCTTGCACCGCAAACTCGCCGCCTACTTGCAGACGGCCCGGGATCAGGGGCTGCTGAATGAAAAAACCATCGTCGTATTGCCGGAGCATGTGGGCACCTGGTTGATGGTCAGCGGCGAAAAAGACGAGTTGTACCAGGCCACCACTTTCAAGGAGGCCATGAACTGGCTGGCCGTGAGCAATCCTTTGAAGTTCGTCCGCGCCCTGATTGGCGCCGAAGGCGACAGCCGCATTGAGGACGCGCACCTGCGCATGAAAGCCAAAGGCATGGCCAAGGATTACCAGGCGTTGTTTGGCGGGCTGGCTAAAGAATTTCACGTCACCCTGGTGGCAGGCTCCATCGTGCTGCCCGAGCCCAGTGTCATCGACGGCACGCTGAAAATAGGCCGCGGTGCGTTGTTCAACAGCAGCGTAGTGTTTGGCCGCGATGGCCTGCCAATCGGGCAACCCCAGCGCCAGATGCATCCGGTTTTCGAGCAGCAGGACGCGATCAAGGCCAACGGCGAACATACGCTCAATGTCGTCGACACCCCCGCCGGGCGCCTGGGCGTGCTGATCGGCAGCGACAGCTGGTACCCCGACAACTACCGCAAACTCGACACGCAGCAGGCACAGTTGGTCGCAGTCCCGGCGTTTGTTGCTGGCCGCGGTAGCTGGGACCAGCCGTGGCGTGGCTACAAGGACTCATCGACACCCGGCTCCGTCAGCCTCAAGGCCGGGGAGATCAGTGAAGGACAGGCCTGGCAGCGCCTGAACCTGAGTACTCAGGCACCCGCCAGCCAGGCCATCGCCGGCGTGAGCGTATTCCTGCGCGGACAGTTCTGGGATCAGGGCAGCGCCGGGCAGAGTTTTCTCAGCAGCAACGGCCAGCATTTCGTCGATGGCAAGGCCCGTGGCGCACGCTTGTTGAACCTTTGGCTGTAGGCCATGAAACCCACCCCGATACGCCTGGGAGATCTGTCGGTGGGCTTTGTTCACAGCCTGGCCGACGCCGTGCGCAGCCACGGCACGGATCCGCAGCCACTGCTCGAGCAATATGGCCTTGATACGGCCCGACTGAGTGAAGCCGGTGCCCGTCTCTCGATCCCGCGCTACATGCGCCTGGGCTACGCGGCCATCCAACTGACCGGCAACCCGGCACTCGGCTTGCAAATGGGCCAGCTCAGCCGCCTGAGCCAGGCCGGCCTTGCCGGCGTCACTGCCGCCCAGGCACCGACGGTGCGCGAGGCGGCGCGCTGCCTGATTCGATTCGAAGCCTTGTATGGCTCAAACTATCGCGGTCAATCAAGCTTCCACGAAGACGCTCAGGGTGCCTGGCTGCGCTTCTATTCCATCAGCCCCTACAACAGCTATAACCGCTTCGTGGTGGATTCGATCCTCTGCGGCTGGTTGCATCAGTTGTCCAGCGTCAGCCCTGCCCGGCTGCGTGCCGAACGTATCGACATCGAGTTCGAGGAGCCCGGCTACCGCGCTGCCTATGAGGTTCTGGGCGACTGCCCGATCCAGTTTGGCGCCGAGCACAATCAATTGCGCCTGAGCCTGGCCAGCCTTGCCCAGCGCAATCCCGAGCATTGCCCCAGCACCTGGCGACACCTGCTGCAACTGTGCGAGCGGGAACTGGAGCAATTGACCCACACCCGCAGCCTGCGTGAACGCATCACACAGCTGCTGGGGCCATTGCTTAATGGCGGCCGGGAACCCGACCTGGAAGAAGTGGCAACACGCCTGAAACTGCCGGTGTGGACCTTGCGCCGCAAACTCTCTGAAGAAGGCACGCAATTTCGCGCGATTCTTAACGACACCCGTCGCGACCTGGCCATGACCTATATCCGCGACACTGAGTTGGCGTTCGGAGAAATCGCCTACCTGTTGGGCTTTGCCTCAGCCGAAGCCTTTCAACGCGCCTTCAAGCGCTGGACCGCCCAGACACCCGGCGAGTTTCGCCGCAGTCGCAGGGAAACAGTCGCAGGCAGCAAGCTTTAAAGCTCGGTTGCGTCTTCGGCGGGCTCAGGTGGGTCCAGTTCAAACGCCTGATACTCGAGCAGTTCTTCTTGATAGTCGTCCATTTTCGTATCCCCCACAGCTCATAAAAAAACGTCTGAATAAATGACCAGCGCCTTGAGCCTAAAGTGCCCGCGTGAAAGAAAAATGACGCGGACACGACACTTCGTCGCCTACAGATAAAACGTAGCAGGCGGTGGGGAATTTATCACAGGTTTTTTTCGCTGCAGGCCGCAGGACAACGGCCTGTTTGACGCGGATCAAGCTTTGTTATGGCGAGGGGCCCGGAGCATGAGCTGGCCGGGCCCCATCGCACCCATCACTGGCCGGTGATGGGCATGGCCTGGATCGGTTCCGAAGGTGGCGCCATGTCGCTCGGATTGGCCGGTGGCGTGATCACTTCTTCGGTGGCAGGCGCTGGCGCGGCAGTGGGGCTCGAGGTAATGGGTGCAGCCTCAGGTGGCGGCGCTACCGGCTCGGAAGCGGCCGGGGCAACTTCGGCGGCCTTGGCGGCCTCAGGCGCTGGTGCAGGCTGTGCCGCGGATTCCGGGGCCAATGGCGCTGGCGTGGCCTTGGGCTCGGGCACGCCCAGATCGGTTTTCGGCTTCTCGGGGATGTGCGCCGCTGCCTTCACTTCCTTGGGCAGGAACAGCTCCACCAGGGCGAAGAATCGCTCGTAGAACTTGGCTGAGGTGACGGTTTCGCTGGCAACCTTGACCATCGAGTCGTCGGAGGAGCCGATCGGCATCGATACCGAGCCCAGCACGCCAACACCGAGGCTTGCAGAGTTGTTGGTTTTCTTCAGCGCATACTTGTCCTGAAGGGCATTGGCGAACACGGTGGCATGGTGCGCCGAAGTGCCGTCTTCAGCGCAAACCACACTGAAACTGATCTCCATGTGGTTTTCACCGGTCTGCTGGAAGCTCTTGTGCCCACTGACCAGCTTGGGATCACTGCTGGTGATGATATAGCCCTGGCTCAGCAAGGCCCGACGAGCGGCTTCACAGGAGACCGAGTCGGTCACTGGATAGTTACGGGAAAACGTTCCGGAATCATCGAAGTTCTCATGCTCGTAGATGGCGGCTTTCTTCGACGAACAACCGGCAGCAGCAGCCAGCACCAAGGCCAGCCCGACAACCCGCATGGGAATTGATTTAAACATTGAACATCCTGAGAGAAACGGTTCGGGGCGTATTGTGCAACAGATCGATGCTTAGCGGCGCACCGATTGTGTCTTAAAACAGTTACAAAACTGTTGACCCGATGGTCGGGAGAAAATTGCCTGCGTTGCGCAATGCAGCCGAAAAAAAACCCCGGCCTTGCGGCCGGGGTCTTCTTTTCATGCAAAAAGCTCGTGTCCAGATCAGAAACGCTTGATCTCGGCCTGGCTTTCCAGCTGCTTGCGGTAGGCCGCAAAGTCTTGCTGGCCAACGCGCGAAGCGAGGAAGCGACGGTATTGAGCCTTCTCTTCTTCAGTTGGCATTGCGGCCTCATTCACGCCGTTCAGACGCACGATCATCAGGCTGCCATCAGGCAACGTGACACTGCTGAAGGTCGGCTTGTCCTTGGCGGCAGGCTTTGGCATGCGGAACAACGCTTGCAGCACAGTCGGGTCCAGCCCTTCCTGAGTGCGAGTCGCGGCTTCGGTTACCTTCCAGTTCTGACCCTCGATCGGGCCGTTTAATGGCGTCTTGCCATCGCGCAAGCTGGCAATCAGCTCATCAGCCTTGGTCTTGGCAGCAGCGCTGGCGTGCTCCCTGGCCAATTGCTCGCGGATCGGACCCTCGACCTTTTCCAATGGCAGTTGCGCAGGCTTCAGATGCTCCTTGGCGCGCAACACGATCACGGTTTCGGGGTCGAGTTCGATGGCGGTGCTGTTGGCACCCTCATCCAGTACTTCCGGGCTGAAGGCTGCGGTGACCACGGCACGGTTGGCCGTAATGCCTTCGCCACCTTCGCGGCCGAACGGCTTCGAGGTGTGAACGGTAAGCTTCAAGTCCTGCGCAGGCTGGGCCAGGTCGGACGCTTCGAACGAGGCGTCTTCCAGTTGCTTGGTCGCTTCAACGAAACGCTGCTCGACCTGCTGGGCCTTCAATTCACGGGTCAGCTTGTCTTTCAGGCTGGCGAACGTCGGCACTTCAGGCGCTTCCACACCCAACAGCTTGATCAGGTGGAAACCGAAATCGGTGCGAACCGGCTCGGAAACCTGATCCTTGGCCAACGAGTACAAGGCCTTCTCGAATGCCGGGTCGTAGACGCCAGGACCTGCAAAGCCCAGGTCGCCGCCATTGTTGGCGGAACCCGGGTCCTGGGAGAATTCCTTGGCCAGGGCCTCGAATTGCTCGCCCTTGTTCAGGCGGGCCTGGATCTCGTCGATTTTGGCCTTGGCTTGCGCTTCGGTCGTCTTGTCGTTCACTTCGATCAGAATGTGCGCGGCCCGGCGTTGTTCGGACAGGTTCGCAGTTTCTTTCTGATACGCCGCCTGCAGGTCTTCGTCCTTGACGCTGACCTGATCAAAGAAGGAAGCCTTCTTCAACTCCAGGTAATCGATGACCACCTGATCCGGGGTCATGAATTCCTTGGCGTGCTCGTCGTAGTAGGCCTTGACCTCTTCGTCGGTCAGCTTCACGGCCGTCGGGTCGACCTTGATGCTCAGGGAAGCGAAATCGCGGGTCTGTTTTTCCAGACGGGCAAAGGCCATGACCTGGGCGTCGGTGACGAAACCGCTACCCGCCACACCGGCGCGCAGTTGTCCGATCAGCATTTCCTGAGCCAGCATCTGGCGGAATTGCATGCGGCTGTAGCCCAGTTGACGAATCACCTGGTCGAAACGCTCAGGGCTGAACTTGCCATCCACCTGGAATTCCGGCGTTTGCAGGATGACCTGGTCCAGCGCCGCTTCGGAGAAAGCGAATTTGGAATTTTCTGCGCCTTGCAACAGCAGCTTGCGGTCGATCAGGCCTTTGAGGGCCGATTCGCGCAGCATTTTTTCGTCGAGCAAGGAGGCGTCGAAATCCTTGCCCAGCTGTTGCATGAGTTGACGGCGTTGCATATCGACCGCCTGGCTCAGCTCGTTTTGGCTGATTTCTTCACCATTGACCTTCGCCGCCTCGTTTTTGTGCGTCGTAGCCTGGAAAATGGCGTCGAAACCGGTCAAGGCCATCAGTGCAACGATGACCCCGATAATGGTCTTGGCAATCCAGCCTTGTGAATTGTCCCTGATATTTTGCAGCATGCGTCCCCCATAAACGGTTGAACTTCAAATTAGGCAACCGTGGAGCGTGGGTAGAATCCGGATAGAAGAAAGGCGCATCCGAGGATGCGCCTTCTCGTAACTGGCGGAGCGGACCGATGACTCGACCTTGCGAGCCTCGGTGTCTCGAACCGGCAACCTGCCGGCTGGACTACCGCTCCGCTGCCAGGTCAGGCATGACCCCGACCCGGATAGGCAAAAACCTGATTGGAACTTAGTTGACAGCTTCTTTCAGTGCTTTACCAGCTTTGAAGCCTGGTTTTTTGGCAGCTGCGATTTCCAGTGTCTTACCGGTCTGTGGGTTACGACCGATGCGAGCTGGACGATCAGTTACGGAGAAAGTACCGAAACCAACCAGAACCACGGAGTCGCCGGCCTTGAGAGCGCCAGTGACGGATTCGATTACAGCGTCCAGCGCACGGCCAGCAGCAGCTTTCGGGATATCAGCGGATGCAGCGATAGCATCAATCAGTTCCGACTTGTTCACTCTAAGTCCCCTTATATCTATTTGAGTATGATTCTAAGTTTTTTGGTGAAAGCAAAAACGAGTGCTGAATGGCCTACAGACACTTAAGAGCCGCTTTATAACAAGGGCTCTAAAAAGCTGTCAAGGAAGCCCCCCAGGCAAATACGTACTAATGCGTGCTAATTCTTTCCTTAGAATCCGACTCGCGTTTTTCATCCTTCGCGACTATCTCCGGAGCCACATCCGGCAAGGGCTCCGGGGCGTATTGCAGCGCAATTTGCAGGACCTCGTCAATCCATTTAACTGGTTTAATCTGAAGATCTTGCTTGATATTGTCCGGAATTTCCTTCAAATCGCGAACATTCTCTTCAGGAATGATCACCGTCTTGATTCCGCCACGATGCGCCGCCAGCAGTTTTTCCTTCAAGCCACCGATCGCCAATACCTGGCCACGCAGGGTAATTTCACCCGTCATGGCAACATCAGCGCGTACTGGAATGCCGGTCAGTGCCGACACCAACGCCGTGCACATGCCTACGCCTGCGCTCGGGCCGTCTTTGGGCGTCGCCCCTTCCGGCATGTGGATGTGCGTGTCGCGCTTCTCGTGGAAGTCCAGGGGGATCCCCAGGCTCTTGGCACGGCTGCGAACAACGGTCAGGGCTGCGGTGATCGATTCGACCATCACGTCACCCAGGGAACCGGTCTTGATCAGTTGGCCTTTGCCCGGAACGACAGCCGCTTCAATAGTCAGCAATTCGCCGCCCACCTGAGTCCACGCCAGGCCAGTGACCTGACCGATCTGGTCCTGCTGTTCTGCCAGGCCGTAGCGGAATTTGCGCACGCCCAGGAAGTGCTCGAGCATGTCCGCCGTCACTTTCACCGAGAAGCGTTTTTCCAGCGCATGCTCTTTCACGGCCTTGCGGCAGACCTTGGCAATCTGGCGCTCCAGGCCCCGTACACCGGCTTCGCGGGTGTAGTAGCGGATGATGTCGCGGATCGCTTCGGCGTCGAATTCCAGTTCGCCTTTTTTCAGGCCGTTGGCCGTGATCTGTTTCGGCGAGAGGTATTTGACGGCGATGTTGATCTTCTCGTCTTCCGTGTAACCGGGCAGGCGAATGACTTCCATCCGATCAAGCAGCGCGGGTGGAATGTTCATGGAGTTGGAGGTGCACAGGAACATCACGTCTGACAGGTCGTAGTCGACTTCCAGATAGTGATCGTTGAAGTTGTGGTTCTGCTCGGGATCGAGCACTTCCAGCAACGCCGACGCTGGATCGCCACGCATGTCGCTGCCCATCTTGTCGATTTCATCGAGCAGGAACAGCGGGTTGCGCACACCCACTTTTGTCATCTTTTGAATCAATCTTCCTGGCATCGAACCGATATAAGTCCGGCGATGACCACGAATTTCCGCTTCATCGCGTACGCCGCCGAGGGCCATTCGCACGAATTTACGGTTGGTGGCGTGTGCAATGGACTCCGCCAGCGACGTTTTACCCACTCCAGGAGGACCCACCAGGCACAATACCGGACCACGGATCTTCTTCACGCGCTTCTGCACGGCGAGGTATTCGAGAATCCGTTCCTTCACCTCTTCGAGGCCGTAGTGATCGGCGTCGAGGATGTCTTCTGCGCGAGCCAGGTCAAGGCGCACCTTGCTCTGTGCCTTCCACGGCACCTGGACCAGCCAGTCGATATAGGAACGGACCACCGTCGCTTCGGCAGACATCGGCGACATTTGCTTGAGCTTGTTCAGCTCGGCGGTCGCCTTGGCGAGCGCGTCTTTTGGCAGGCCTGCGGCATCGATGCGCTTTTTCAGCTCTTCGACTTCGTTATGCCCTTCGTCGCTGTCACCGAGCTCTTTCTGAATGGCCTTCATCTGCTCATTCAGGTAGTACTCGCGCTGACTGCGCTCCATTTGTTTCTTGACACGACCGCGAATGCGTTTTTCGACCTGCAGCAGGTCGATCTCGGCATCCAGCAACGCCAGCACGTGCTCGACACGGGCCGACAAATCGATGATTTCGAGGATTTCCTGCTTCTGCTCGATTTTCAGCGCCATGTGCGCGGCCATGGTGTCGACCAGGCGGCCTGGCTCATCGATGCTGTTGAGCGACGACAGGACCTCGGCAGGGACTTTCTTGCCCAACTGCACATATTGTTCGAACTGCGACAGCAGGCTGCGGACAAACACCTCCGACTCACGCTCTGGCGCATCGACCTCGTCGATCAACGAGACTTCGGCGCGGCAGTGGCCATCCACTTCGCTGAAGCGTTCCACGGCACCCCGTTGCTCGCCTTCGACCAGAACCTTGACCGTGCCGTCAGGCAGCTTGAGCAGCTGCAGGACGGTCGCAATCGTACCCACGCGATAAAGTGCGTCTTCACCGGGATCGTCGTCAGCAGGGTTTCTCTGGGCCAGCAGAAGGATCTGCTTGTCGCCCGTCATCGCTGCCTCGAGGGCTTCGATGGATTTCTCGCGCCCCACGAACAGCGGGATAACCATGTGCGGATAAACCACGACATCACGCAATGGCAGGAGAGGCAATTCGATGGTTGTCTTCATGATTTCGCCTCTACGGCGGCCATAAGGCCGGAAACAGATGGAAGTAAGCTTGAAACCAAGATGGGGGCTGCCTTCAAAAAAAACAAGCACAAAGACAGCGTTAAAACCTGGAAAAAACAAAGGGGCCCGAAGGCCCCTTCTTTGTACCGACTGCGCGACGCTTAGGCGTCTGGCGCGGCCTTGGCAGCAGGCTCACTGTTTTCGTAGATATACAGTGGCTTGGACTTGCCTTCTATGACGCTTTCGTCGATGACTACTTTACTCACCTCGGACTGCGAGGGGATTTCATACATGGTGTCGAGCAACACACCTTCGAGAATCGAACGCAGGCCACGGGCACCGGTCTTGCGTTCCAGTGCGCGTTTTGCGACCGATTTCAATGCGTCGGCCCGGAATTCCAGGTCCACGCCTTCCATCTCGAACAGCTTGGCGTATTGCTTGGTCAGCGCATTTTTCGGCTCGGTGAGGATCTGCATCAAGGCAGCTTCATCAAGCTCGTCCAGCGTAGCCAGGACCGGCAGGCGACCGACGAATTCCGGAATCAGACCGAACTTGACCAGATCGTCAGGCTCGACTTCACGCAGGGACTCTCCGACTTTCTTGCCTTCTTCCTTGCTGCGAACTTCCGCGTTGAAACCGATGCCGCCCTTGGTGGAACGGTTTTGAATAACCTTTTCCAGACCGGAGAACGCACCACCGCAGATGAACAGGATGTTACGGGTGTCGACCTGAAGGAATTCCTGCTGCGGATGCTTGCGACCACCTTGAGGCGGAACGGAAGCCACCGTGCCTTCGATCAACTTGAGCAGGGCCTGCTGTACGCCTTCACCGGAAACGTCCCGGGTGATCGACGGGTTGTCAGACTTGCGCGAAATCTTGTCGATTTCGTCGATGTAGACAATGCCCATCTGGGCTTTTTCCACGTCGTAATCGCACTTCTGCAGCAGCTTCTGAATGATGTTCTCGACATCTTCACCCACATAACCCGCCTCGGTGAGGGTGGTTGCGTCGGCGATGGTGAACGGAACGTTCAGCAAGCGGGCCAGTGTTTCGGCAAGCAGGGTCTTACCCGAGCCTGTCGGGCCGATCAGCAAGATGTTGCTCTTGCCGAGTTCGACGTCGTCATTCTTCTTGTCACGCTGGTTCAGGCGCTTGTAGTGGTTGTACACCGCTACGGCCAGAACCTTTTTCGCACGCTCCTGACCAATCACGTATTGATCAAGGATGCCGCTGATTTCTTTAGGCGAAGGCAATTTATGCGCGCTGCTTTCGGCCTGGGCTTCCTGCACCTCCTCACGGATGATGTCATTGCACAGGTCGACGCACTCGTCGCAGATAAAGACCGAGGGGCCGGCAATCAATTTGCGCACTTCATGCTGGCTTTTGCCACAGAAGGAGCAATAGAGCAGCTTGCCGTTGTCCTCGCCGTTGCGGGTGTCAGTCATTCGTTCGATCCAAATCCGATAGGCTTGCAACACAAGATGAAGGCTATTGCGGGCTTTTTCAAGCCCGCCGGTGATCAGACTTGCCGACCAGCCTTGTTTTGAGCTGCTTATTTAAGCGGGGCGCTGGTTGATCACTTCATCGATCAACCCGTACTCACGCGCGGCTTCTGCACTCATGAAGTTATCGCGGTTGGTATCGCGCTCGATTTCTTCAAGGGTGCGCCCGCTGTGCTTGGCCATCAGCGTGTTGAGACGCTCACGAATGAAGAGAATTTCCTTGGCGTGGATTTCGATGTCCGACGCCTGGCCCTGGAAACCGCCCAGAGGCTGGTGAATCATCACACGCGAGTTCGGCAGGCAGTAACGCTTGCCTTTGGCACCGGCCGTCAGCAGGAACGCACCCATGCTGCACGCTTGGCCGATACAGGTGGTCGACACGTTGGGCTTGATGAACTGCATGGTGTCATAGATCGACATGCCCGCCGTCACCGAACCGCCCGGGGAGTTGATATAGAGATGGATGTCCTTGTCCGGGTTTTCCGCTTCAAGGAACAGCAGTTGCGCACAGATCAGGTTGGCCATGTAGTCCTCTACGGGGCCCACCAGAAAGATCACTCGCTCCTTGAGGAGGCGCGAGTAGATGTCGTAGGCGCGCTCGCCACGAGCGGACTGCTCGACAACCATCGGGACCAGGCCGCCTGCGGCCTGGATATCAGAGTTCTGCTGAATATACGAATTACGGAACATGCTCTGCAGTCACTCCCAAATAGTTATGTCTTGAATACGCATAAGCCAGCTCGAGAGCTGGCTTATGGTGTGTGCTTCTTAGCGCAAAAATGATCAGTCGGCTTGTGGAGCTTCTACCGGCTTGACCGCTTCTTCGTAAGAGACCGATTTGTCGGTCACGCTAGCTTTCTGCAGAACAGTATCCACAACTTGCTCTTCCAGCACAACCGAACGAACTTCGTTCAGTTGCTGGTCGTTCTTGTAGTACCAGGACACAACTTGCTCAGGCTCCTGATAAGCCGAAGCCATTTCCTGAATCATCTCGCGAACGCGGGCTTCGTCAGGCTTCAGGTCGAATTGCTTGACCACTTCAGCCACGATCAGGCCCAGGACAACACGGCGCTTGGCTTGCTCTTCGAACAGCTCGGCCGGCAGTTGGTCAGGCTTGATGTTGCCACCGAACTGCTGAACAGCCTGCACGCGCAGACGGTCAACTTCGTTGGACAGCAGAGCCTTTGGCACTTCGATCGGGTTGGTGGCCAGCAGACCGTCCATAACCTGATTCTTGACCTTGGATTTGATCGCCTGACGCAGTTCGCGCTCCATGTTCTTGCGAACTTCGGCGCGGAAGCCTTCCAGACCGGTTTCCTTGATGCCGAACTGCGCGAAGAACTCTTCGTTCAGCTCAGGCAGTTTTGGCTCGGATACGGTGTTGACGGTCACAGTGAACTCGGCGGTTTTGCCAGCCAGGTCCAGATTCTGATAGTCCTCTGGGAAAGTCAGGTTCAGGACGCGCACTTCACCGGCTTTAGCGCCAACCAGGCCATCTTCGAAGCCTGGGATCATGCGGCCGGAGCCCAGCACCAGCTGGGTGCCCTTGGCGGAACCGCCAGCGAATACTTCACCGTCGACCTTGCCTTCGAAATCGATGTTCAGCTGGTCTTCGTTCTGGGCAGCGCGATCGGCCACTTCGAAACGGGTGTTCTGCTTGCGCAGGATGTCCAGCATCTTGTCCAGATCGGCATCAGCCACGTCAGCGCTCAGGCGCTCTACGGTGATACCTTCGAAACCGGCAACGGTGAACTCAGGGAACACTTCGAATACAGCGACGTATTCCAGGTCCTTGCCTGCTTCCAGGGATTTAGGCTCGATCGAAGGCGAACCCGCCGGGTTCAGCTTCTGCTCAACCACAGCTTCGTAGAAGGAAGACTGGATGACGTCGCCTACCGCTTCCTGGCGAGCTTCAGCGCCAAAACGACGCTTGATTTCGCTCATTGGCACTTTGCCTGGACGGAAGCCAGCAATCTTGGCCTTTTGGGCAGTCTGCTGCAGACGCTTGTTGACCTGAGTCTCGATGCGCTCAGCCGGCACGGTGATGCTCATGCGGCGCTCAAGAGCAGAAGTATTTTCAACAGAAACTTGCATGGATATTCCTCGTTGCACAGACGTTAGCCGGCCGTTTCCGACCCCAGAATCAAGGGCATGCATTCTAGTGGGTCAAACTAAAGAAGTCACCCTACTGAAAACGGGTAAAAACGCAGCAGGCAATTTATAGGTGCGAATGCACGAGTGCACCTCGCCCCGGTGGCAAATACAGCCAATCACGCCAAGGCTCTGCGCCAACCCTTCCTTATAGGGAGGAGGTTGCCAATCATTTCCCTGACAGCCGATCTTGCGAACAAGGCCGGCGGGCAGCACGGCATCATCGGGAAACATAAAAACGACGAAACGCCCTGCCCTTGCGACCCGGAACCGGCGGTCGCTGAAACCGCTGAAACAAAAAAGGCGCCAGACTATTAATCTGGCGCCTTTTCGAAATATGGGGTGGACGATGGGGATCGAACCCACGACAACGGGAGTCACAATCCCGTGCTCTACCAACTGAGCTACGCCCACCATATTGCGTGCCAAAGAAGCCAAATCACTTCTTTGTTGAACCTCAACCAGGCCAGGCGGCATGGACGAAGTCTTGTTTGGTGCGGATGAAGAGACTCGAACTCTTACGCCTCGCGGCGCTGGAACCTAAATCCAGTGTGTCTACCAATTCCACCACATCCGCGAGATGAAGCCTTAAAGCAAAGGCGCCAGATTGTTAATCTGGCGCCCTTCGAAATATGGGGTGGACGATGGGGATCGAACCCACGACAACGGGAGTCACAATCCCGTGCTCTACCAACTGAGCTACGCCCACCATATCGCGCTACTTGTGCCAAAGCTGCCTAATGGCGCACCCGGCAGGACTCGAACCTGCGACCATCCGCTTAGAAGGCGGATGCTCTATCCAGCTGAGCTACGGGCGCCTTGTTAATCTGTACTCTTGGAGGACTACAAACTAAGTGCTTTTCAGTTTTGCAGAACCGCAATCCCGCTCAACCTTCTCAACCAGTGCTAGGCTGTGCCCGACAAGTGCGACGAATAGTATAGAGCCCCCTGCAGGTCGTCAAATCCTTTTTGAAAAAAATTCATTTAATTAAAGGGGTTAGCGGAATTTGCAGACCAAGCGCCTTTGCCCTCACCGCATGACATGCGAGAATACGCTCTCTTTTTTTCCCCTCTCGATGGTTAATCACGCGCAATGACTGCACAACTTATCGACGGCAAATCGATCGCCGCCAGCCTGCGCCAGCAGATCGCCCAACGCGTCAACGAGCGTCGCCAGCAAGGCCTGCGCACGCCCGGCCTCGCGGTGATCCTGGTCGGCAGCGATCCTGCCTCTCAGGTTTATGTCTCGCACAAGCGTAAAGACTGTGAAGAGGTCGGCTTCCTGTCCCAGGCCTATGACCTGCCTTCCGACACCACTCAGCAAGCGCTGGCCGACCTGATCGATCGCCTCAATGACGATCCGGCGATTGATGGCGTCCTACTTCAACTTCCTCTTCCCGAACACCTGGACGCTTCCAAATTGCTGGAGCGCATTCGTCCGGATAAAGACGTCGATGGCTTCCATCCTTACAACGTCGGTCGCCTGGCCCAACGCATCCCGTTGCTGCGCCCATGCACGCCAAAAGGCATCATGACCTTGCTGGAAAGCACCGGTGCCAACCTGTACGGGATGAACGCGGTAGTGGTCGGCGCTTCCAATATCGTCGGACGCCCGATGGCAATGGAATTGCTACTGGCCGGTTGCACCGTGACCGTGACCCACCGCTTCACCAATGACCTGGCCGATCATGTCGGCCGCGCCGACCTGGTGGTGGTCGCTGCCGGCAAGCCAGGACTGGTAAAAGGTGAGTGGATCAAGGAAGGCGCGATCGTGATCGACGTCGGCATCAACCGCCAGGAAGACGGCAAGCTGGTGGGTGACGTGATCTATGAAACCGCCCTGCCCCGCGCCGGGTGGATCACTCCAGTGCCAGGTGGCGTCGGCCCAATGACTCGCGCCTGCCTTCTGGAAAACACGCTGTACGCCGCAGAAACCCTGCACAGCTGAGGCTTAAGGCAACGGTCACCCGCGACACAAGGAACCCCGCCCATGGCGGGGTTCTTTTTTGCCCGTGAAACCGGATCGACCATCCGCCGGAAAGTGACTTTTTTTTCATGTTTACAGGGTCTTTCACCCCGTCCTCGAACAACCATCGACAGTTATTCAGCCATACTCCAGAATGTCGCGCTTTTTAAGAAATAGCCCGTTACAAAACGGCTTATCAACACATCATTGAGTCTGCCAGCGTGAAAATCCGTCTTTCCATCCTGAGCCTATTTTTTGCAGTTACAGGGACTTTCATCACGCCAATCGCCACCGCGGGCGACACCACCACCGCGGCGCCTCGAGACACCTCGCAACTCAAACTCGCTTCCGGCAGCTCCTTGTTGCTGGACATGCAGACCAACAAAATCATCTATGCCAGCAATCCGGACGTCGTCGTCCCTATCGCTTCCGTCAGCAAGCTGATGACCGGCCTGGTCGTGGTTGAAGCCCGGCAGAACATGGACGAATACATCAACATCAACATCAGCGACACGCCGGAAATGAAGGGTGTGTACTCCCGGGTAAAACTCCGGAGCGAACTGCCGCGCCGGGAAATGTTGCTGATTGCCTTGATGTCTTCCGAAAACCGTGCCGCCGCGAGCCTGGCCCATCATTATCCAGGCGGCTATGCCGCGTTCATTGCCGCTATGAACGCCAAGGCCCGAGCCCTGGGAATGACCAATACACATTTCGTCGAGCCGACCGGCCTCTCCGCGCGTAACGTTTCGACCGCGCGCGACCTGAGCAAACTGTTGATCGCCGCACACAAATACCCGCTGCTGACAGAGCTGAGCACAACCAAGGAAAAAACCGTCACCTTCCGTAAACCCGTCTATAGCCTGGGTTTTCGCAATACCGACCATTTGGTTCGCAAGCCAGACTGGGATATCCAGTTGACCAAGACCGGTTTTACCAACGAAGCAGGTCATTGCCTGGTGCTGGTGACCCGGATGAGTAATCGTCCGGTTGCCCTGGTGCTCCTGGACGCCTATGGCAAGTACACACACTTTGCCGACGCCGCCCGCATCCGCAATTGGGTCGAAACCGGCAAGAGCGCCGCCGTGGCTTCTGCGGCCTTGCAATACAAATCGGACAAGAACCTCAAGCAGCGCCAGAGTGGTGTTGTTGAGGCTTCGAAGTAAGCAGGCAATGGGTGATTGAACACATATGATCGTTCCCACGCAGAGCGTCACTAGTGTCCGGTAAAAACCGAAGGGGGAGCTTGCTCCCCCTTGCTGTTGGCGGCCGTCAGTCATAATCGGA
>NZ_JBXAHO010000060.1:0-23198 GCF_058795195.1 Pseudomonas sp. GW823-FHT06B06
TGTGGTGAGTCGGTTCTTAGGCGATGGTCGTGCCTGAGTTCAGGTCAGCTGAAAAACCGACTTTTTCAACAGAATCGGCCAATAGTGGACGTTCGACCAAGGACTGCTACTCGCTAAAGGCAGCCGCTCATGATGAAAAATTAATCTGTCCTCTTTTGCTGGCCATTTTTTGCTGAGTAGAAATCCAAGCCTAGATTGGGAATTGAGGGGCGAGCGAAATGAGTACATCTGGTGGGCTATGACCCCCACCCAGGTAGGCATCTCCGTCCTGTACAACATGGTATGTAAAGATCAGTGTCGACTGCATGCTACTAATCACGGTCGTTCGGCAGCCTTCAGCCAATCGACTACGCCATTGACTCCAAGTGAAAGTAGAGTGTCTTGTATTCCCACAACGCGCTGCAGCATCGCGCCATAGTCAGATTCTTCTCGTTCTTCTGCTTCCGCAAAGAGCCGGGTTATAAGCTGGGTAAGACTATTTTTATGATCAAATAAATGTCGTTTTTCATGACGGACATAAGCCAGATAGCGTTCGGTTGCGTACAAAGCTTGTTTTGGATCATTTTGTACAATCGCGTTAAGCCATTCATGAAATCCGAAGAGACGATGATGTCTATTTTTGCTATCCTCATCATTTTCAAATACTGAAAAACAGCAATCAATTAGTTCTATTGGAACCGAAATCGAATCAGCTTCATCGTTGAATATTTGAGTCATCTGCTCGGCAACGACTACGGCACTAGTGCCGCCTGTGTTTAAACCTGACTTTATACCGGTAAGACACTGTTCTCGATTCTGCCGAATATTTCCATGGTTTGTCCACACGGTTGCTGCACCACGCCAAGCGTCTGTGTTATCCAGAGCGTTCAAGTCTCCTAGGAATTCAGCAAAATTGATGTGCTGAGTCATGGTAGCTAAAGCCGAAATACGCCCCCATGTTTCTAGGTCTTTGCCGCTCCCCTTGTTGCGAAGACGCGCTAGCAGAGGCCTTACTACTTCGAAATGATTGTGGTAAGAATAATAAAGACACGGTTCGGCGACTTGCCAAAGTCCACCTCCATCTTGTATGGCGAGATCGAACAACTCCCATCCTAGATCGAAATAAGTGCTTTGAAAATACGGTAAGCGACGTAAGATCATGGCACGGATAGCAGGGTGTTCGTCACTCGCAAAGCGGCGCAACATGGGCGCTAACAATTCAGGAAATTCAATGCCGCGGTTTAGAAAATTATTAGCCAAGGTCATCAAGGCATCAGAAACGTCTCCCTTTGCCATATTGATTCCTAGATCTATTAAATCTACACCATCTCCCTCGACTGGATCAGCTTCTTTAAGTCCCACAAAGTCTTCGGCCAAAGATATCAGTCGCGATGCCTCTCGAGTATCCTGTATGACGTTTGCACAGGCTTCAAGTGCTTTGGCCGTGGAGCGTTTGTGTTGCCATTCGGCTGAATGAAGCTCTAGCTCATCAAAGATTCGGCATACCAAGAGGGAAACCTGAGGCTCTTCGACCGATTGCCATGCATCGTTGGGGCGTAAATTTCCATAACGATAAGCTAGATATGTAGCTACCCCATCCATAATGTCATCACGAAAACTTTCTGGAATTACTAACCAGTGAATAGACAAAAAGCCCAAGAATCGGGAGGGGTTCCGAGATGAGGCCTCTCGCAATTGCGAGCCAACCTCCCGCTCGCCCCCGATAAGAAAGTCAGCTATATGCCAATTCGAGTATCCGTTGTAGTGCGCTAATAATTTCAATACCCCACTATCGCTCGCACTTAAAAATATTTCAAATGAGAATGGTGCGCTTACCATACCGCCAGCCGAACGGATTTTCGGCTGACGAACCAGTACTCCTGCTTTTTCCTCATATGAATCCACCACCGCTTGCACTTCGGGGGAGCGCAGGTAGCAAGGAATTGGTAAAATCAGTTCCGCTTGCGCTCTCAATACCCAGAGTGTGGATTCCTCGATAACTTCTTCGTTCCAAATAGTTAAAATGCTCATAGTCACTGCATCTTGCACTGGTACAGACAAAAGATTGAATGCCGACTGTATTAGCGAACCCAGTTCGAAAGATAATTCAAATTCCAACATCCTTGTATCACACAACATACGGGCTATTATTTCAATATTCGCCGCAGGCGAGGCAGTGCAGGCGAGTATGGCGAAATACAGCAACGCTCCTTCATGATTAAAACAAAGACGCTCTTGGTTTTTTTGCCACCAGCCTGAGTTATTTTTTGCTTGCTGCAGAATAGCCGCCTCAACTGCATCAAGTAGAACGTTCATGCTGCTCGAGTGAACTGTATCTCTTTGGCTATGCAAATCTTCGTATGAACTCTCGTTCAGGAAACCATTCCTGTAGCCTACGCGAGTATTACCATAGCGTAAGGCGCGAACATTGCTCCAGTGCTCGATTGACTCTATTGCTAAATCCAGCAAAGCAATGGATTGCAACATACGTTTACCTATAAAGTTTTCATTCTGCCCCCCGAATTCATGTTTTTGGCAACGTAACTTGTTATTGAGTCTGAATTTAAGTATATCCTCGTCGTTTATGTCGCCTGAGATATACTGCCAGAGCAGCGCATCTTCCACTACACCTGCCTCCACGCATCTAGCGATGACTCGGCCAAGAACGCTGTGCTCAGTTAGCGGAATATTGATCAGCCGCTCAAGCAATGGAGCAACCAGTGCCATATTTTCTAATTTGATTTCAGACAGGTGGATTCCGAGTCGGTCGGCAATTTCATTCCTATCAAGCCAGCCTAGTGAAAGCGCATCCATCCAGAATGACAACACGCCCGCACAATCTTCATTGCTCCATTGAGCAATGCGATAAGCATGCCCAATCAATCCGTCGGAATCCTGGGCAGACTTCAGAGTTGGAACCAGATGTTTGAGCCAGAAACGATGCCACTCAATCGCACTAGCCAAGGCATAGATCACCTGAAAAATATCACGGTGTTTTTCCCTCAAATCACGTAGCAATGGCCAGTCTTCTTCCTGGGGCATCTGCTCGGCAAATGACTCTGCTACTAGGCGTCTGATGTGGAAGGCCGCGCTACCAGTCAAGACGGACCTAAGTTGTTTTCTATATTCGCGACGCTCACCTAGTGCCAACTGCGCGACAAAACTGCGGATGCTGGGGCGTACAAAGGGTACTGGTGGTAAGTCATGTATGAACTTATTCAAAGTAACGCCAGTTCGCACGGCTCCACTTATCACCAATACATCCAATAGGGTTTGATGTCCGAATGTCAGCTTTCCATCCTGGGTTTCTCGCAGCACATTTAAGCTACACAGTTTCCGCTGAATGTCTTGAGAGGCTGAAAAGCGCTGATGCGGCACCGCCAAGCTTCTTAATTTCAGCATTTCCGAGGCAATTGTTTCAATTGCTTGTATTGCCGCATCTCCCAAAGCGTTGTCGGCTCGCACGATCGTATCGAGATAACGTTGTGCCAGTGCTTGGCTAGTCACAACGTTGAAGCTACCGCCTCGTTGGGCCAATTCAACAAACAATGCTAGTTCGCGTGGATTTCTTATCAGTACGCGAGTGGCGCCATCAATAGTTGCTGTCGCAATCCCTAGCGTATCAAGTAAGGGTGAAATTTCGGCCTCCCAGTCCATCGGTTGACACTTCAATTCGCAATCCCATTGTCGTTCCGCAATTCGCCGGTCGTACTGTCTGTCGAAGTCACGGCAGGCAGTAACGACAGTAATATTAGGAATCAATAGCAGGCGGTCTATCTGCGCAAGAAAATATTGAAGAACGCGATGATCGCGGGCGATGGAGAGCACATCCAAAGAGTCAATTACTACAATCACTTGAGCGTTTTCAGCCAATCGAGCAGCTTTTTCGACCCACTGCTCAGAAAGGCCTTGGGCTATACGATCTTCCGATGTAGCCAAGTCGGCGAATTCGCGGGACTGGATAAAGAGTGGCACGATGTCAGAATTGCTTTCGGCCCGCTTCTCCAAAGTTTCTTGTAACGCTAGCATCACGCACGTTTTACCCGAACCCGGAAGACCCGTCAGCAAGATGGATCTTTTTTTATCATCAATGGATACAAGTAGCTCATCCAGGGTTGGGTTGGAAATACGTTGTCCCGCAATATCCCTTCGCCACGATCTGCCAATGGCAGATGTACTGGAAAAAGAAAGACGTACCTCAGCAAGATTCATTGGCGGAACTAGTGTTGCTCCCGCCTTTTGAAGAATAGTCTTCAAGTCGCTTTTAGTTAATCGGTGTTGCGAGGCTGTAGTTGTGCTATCGCCCCCTGTGCGCGCGCCGAGTTGGTCGAGGCTAGCCCAAAGTGCCGCGAATGCAGCGTCAGTATTGCTCACCATGTTGCGTAAGCGTTCGCGGAGCAGTTCCTCCATACGATCTAGGTCATCACTGGTGATAAAGTTCGTTCGGCACAGGAATTTATAGGTGGAAAGATCGGGGGAGAATTTAGCGAGTAGCGCCGAAAAACTTTTATCTACTGCTTGGTGCTCTTGGCCTAGACTTGCTAGGTAGCTCGCTTCGTTATGCTGGGTAGAACTGTGCTCTCTTAATTTTGCAAGAGGGCCAAAGTTGTTTCTTGAATAGAAACGAACATTCACGTTCGGATTATCTTCCAGCAAGCAGGAGGCTTTGCCCAACTCATCTGCAAGATCGCTTATCGACCAAGATTTGAAATCGGTTTGATTTTTTTTGCACTGGCACGCAATCAGAGTGCCGTCAGTTTTGCCTACTACCACATCATCTACGGAATAGTTGATCGAATCTATTTCGAGCCATTGAAAGTCTTGATCGGATAATACTGTCAATGCCCAATCAAATGCCACCAACGTCTGGTAAATGTCACCTCGATTGGAACGGATACCAGCGATGCTCATAAATTTCTCCTATTGGAGGGCATTCATCCCCTCAAATTAGCGTCAGCAGTTTCAATGGATTTGAACATGATATTCAAATTTAGGGCGCTTAACTACGGATCACCCTTGTCAAAAAAAGGACGTTCACCAGGACCACATAACAATTAGGTCCAAGGCTTGAGGAGTTTTGCTGTCCGGGCATAGGGTAATTATCAAAAGGAGGACGTGTGACCCTCCCTTACCAACACTCAAATCCCGGTCTCAGCGGTGTTCTGAACGTCATAGATCTTTTCAGAGAAGTGAGATTTCAATCGGTGATCCAGTAGTGCTTTGAAAATATCAGGGCAGCTTTCTGGCGAAGGTGCGATTTTTCCGTCAGCCTGGAAGGGAATGTTTAGGCCAAAATTAGCGTACTCGCGTCGCAGATTACCCATGAATCTTGCGTCGAGATAATGACCCTTCATCTTGATGGCCGACGCCCTGCGAAGCTGCATTGCATTCGTCCCAACGTAGGCGCTCACCGCGTCGGTAGTGGTGAAAAGCGCTTGGAAATCAGCCTGAGCTAGGAGCTGAGTAAAGTCTTCCTGGTGGGCTGCCTTGTGGCTCAATATCGATTCAAAGCTGGGTTTGTGTTTGATGAATATGGTGTCTTCCAGCACCGCCATGTCGAAGTCCTTCGCGATGTGAAAACTGGGCGCCTCATCAAGTTTCAGCGTTTTGGATTTGAAAAAGGTGTGAATGGCACCAGCTCGCTTCTTAGTCTTCCATGTGGAATCCGTCTTGCGCACGCAGTACAGATTGCCCTGAGCACTGGAAAATTTCACCACATAGAATTCGGCGTTAGCCAGCTCTTCCATTTCGGAGATTCGCTTGGCTGGAGTCTGATCATGCGACTCTGCGACAAACTTTGCTGCATGGGTTTCGTCCTGTGGAATTGTGAGCGCGCTCGATTGATTGTTTTCTGCGAGCAACCCGTATTCAAGTGTTTCAGTGAGCGCCGCTTTGAAGGCCGCAGCCGTCGACTTCAATGCCAGTTTGAGCCCGTTATCCAGGCTTACCCATTTACCCGTGTATTTGGGCTCTGGTGGCGTGCCCTTTGTGTATCGCCTGAATATCCAGAAATTGACCGTTGCTTGTTCGAGATCAAAGTCGTGTAGATCCTGCAGCACTGCCATGGCTAATCCCTTTTTACTATGACTTCTTGAATGAATTCGACGTCGATGGTGACCTTGGCGGCGGGCTTGAACTCAGTTTTGGCCAAGGCTTTATCTACGCGCTCAGTTGGGCTGTTCTGGTACGTGTATTTGATCTCGTACAGCTTCCAACCCAGGATAATCAGTATTGGATTGAGGACGACTTGACCGGTTTTGTAGGACAGCCAAAAGATCCACATCATGAATAGCGTAAAACCCAACACTTTAGTCAATTGTGAGTATTCAAGACTCATGAACGAGACGATGTAGGGCACCACGTAGTTGATCAGGTCGGTTGGAATTTGTTTTGACTCAATTATTGTGATGCTCTGAGGCTCTTGCTTACACCAGATCACAAAGACGGTGGTTAGAAAGCAAGCTAGGCAGCAAAGTGCAAAGCCAATCGAAAGGCCCGAATTGTTGAAAGGGAGCTCGCACTCCGACGACATCTGCGACAGCGTTGAGCAAAAAGGCCTACTGAAGAGGTCGACCTTAAGATCCTGAACCAACAGGATGATGCTGAGCGGAAGGTAGGAGCCCAGGAAGATTGCTGCGGCGAATACTAACCTGAGTTCCATTATGCATCCCTGCTAGAACGAGGCGAATTCATCCGTCCCGTGGCGCGAAAATTATGGACGTCAGGATAACGGCGATCATTGGCTGCTGCTAGTGGCCTTATGCTCCAGCAAGCTAGAGAGTCTAGGTTGTTGGCGCTGATGCGATTTTGACCCAGGCTGCTAATTTAGTTTGGTCCATGCAGCATTCGAAATCACCCGCAATGAATCGCCTTGGGTTTCCCAGACACATCGAAGGTCTGCTATTGGCCGATCCTGTTGAAAAAGTCGGCCATGGTTTCCACGGCAGTAAAGTACGCGCTTGAGATTGAAATCTTCATTTAGAGGAGAGGATTCCGGGCTCAGATTTCGCGTAGCTGCGCGAATAAAAGGCATTTTCAGCTATCAGTGCGAGCGCAGTCTGGAAGGACCGACTTTTTCAACAGAATCGGCCGAAAGCGGACTATGAGCGCAGCGGCTGCCACATGCTCAACGAACATATCGAGGACAGAACACATCTTTCGTCTCGGGTGGTTTGGGATCGAGGCCCTCAAAGGTTGCAGGAAAAAGATCTGGACGATACTCTTCCGCCGTCGCTGCAAATTCAGCGACCGGGTGTGAGAACCCGTGGAAATCAAGGCGCTAAGCGCCCCAAAACCTATCGCGGCGTTTTTTTTCGTCTGCGATATGGCTTTATGGCGGCTGTGCGTGGGAGACCTTCGGGTCTGCCGGTTGCCTTGATTGCCGGTTTCTCACCCCGCGCACGGCTGTCACCCAAGCCCGTGAGAAGGCTCGTGGCAGCTCCTCAAATCAAGGATGTTGACCATGAACAAGATAAATCCGTTTGAAATTTGGCTTTTCCCACGACGTAACTCCCAATCGCGTAACGCCCTCCCCCATTGCCTCTCCATCCTCGGAGGTGGCCAATGACTGAACAATCTGAACTCAAAACCATCGGCTTAACCCCCGCCATTTACTGCTCCGATCAACCACTGTTCCACGTCACTCGCGGCGTGCCCCTCGGTGATGCGTTGTCGATGGCTTCTGATTTTCTGTTTCTGGCCAAAACGCTGACTGAAGATGCTGCCTATGCCAGGGATACCGACCGGCATGCCTGGGCTGCGCATTATTTGACGTCGATGAGTAAGGCGTTGGTGGATGATGCGGTGAAGGTGCTGGAGCGGGATCGGGCGGTTGGGCCGATGGGCAAGCGGGCGGCGGAGGCTGGAGGGTAGCTTTTGCGTTTTAGACGTCAGGCATGACGCTTGTAGGGATGGGTTTGGTTGCGGGGGCTTGGGCATTCTGCGGGCGTGGGGGTTGCCTTGGGTTTTTCGCGAGCATGCTCGCTCCTACAGGAAGCTGGTATGGGCGATTTCCGTGGTTCGTAAACAAGAAGGCCCGAATGCAATGCCGGACTGAGCCAGCTTGATGATTGTGGCAACTTCGACTTCGCATTGAACACTGGCTTTGGTGACACCCGTGCGGGTGGCTAGCTTCAGCAGTGATGTTGGCTGGGCTGGCGTTATCGCTGGCAAGCCAGCTCCTACAGGGTATTGCGGGGGCTGGCGGGTATTGTTTGGCCCTGGTGGGTGAGTTGCTTTTTGATGCAGGACCCCACTTGGTATTTGTGTTGGCTGGGCTGGTGCTTTCGCGAGCAGGCTCGCTCCCACAGGGGTTTCCCACAGGGGGTTTGCGTGCCGTTCGGTGTTTGGATTAGCCCCGAGGTTTCGGGGCTTTGGTTGCGCGGACCGCTGCTTTTCCCGGAATGGATCTGCCCATCTGCTACGCAGAATTGCCTACGGTTCTGAGGCTTCTTTCCACCTGTAATGCTTGTTATACATCCCTCATCGACAAGCCTTCAGGCCATTAGGCCAGTGTGTGAACGCCCCCGGCGGCGCTCATCTAGACTTAATGCATAGTCGTAGGCAGAACCGAGCACGTCGCTTTGGTGCGGTTTGATCAATAGCGGCGTGGCAAGCTGCCCTTTATGCCCAGTTGAGGTGCGGCGAAGACCGTGCCGGGCACAACAAGATGCCCGCTCAGGGTGCCCTGGCCAACGGCCTGTCAATGCCACGATCCCGTGACGTGGTGTGAGTGCCGCAGCCGACACTTTCGGACGACCGACGACCTTCTGGTTTGTCCGTGACCGTGAGGATTGCTGAATGCCTGATGTTGAGTTGCACCTGTCTGTGGTCAATACCCTGCTGGAGCGCCATAAGGGCACTCCCGGCGCCCTGTTGCCGATTCTTCATGATATTCAGGAGCGCATTGGGTATATCCCCGATGCGGCCGTGCCCGAGATTGCCCACGCGCTGAACCAGAGTCAGGCCGAGGTGCGCGGGGTGATCAGTTTTTACCATGACTTCCGTACTGCGCCGCCTGCCCGGCATATCCTGCGGCTGTGCCGCGCCGAGTCGTGCAAGAGCCGCGGGGCCGAGCAGTTGGCGGCGCAATTGCGTGAGCGTCTGCAGCTGGATGACCACGGCAGCAGCGCCGATGGCAGCATCAGTTTGCGGCCAGTGTATTGCCTGGGTGCTTGTGCCTGCTCGCCGGCCCTGGAGCTGGACGGCCGGGTGCATGCGCGGCTGAGCGCTGAGCGTCTGGATGCCTTGCTCGACGCTTGCCGGGAGGACGCATGATGCCGACTCTTTATCTGCCGACCGACTCGCTGGCCCGTGCCGTGGGGGCCGATGAGGTGTCCACGGCGCTGATCACTCAGGCCAGGGAGCGCAACCTGCCGCTGGAGTTGCAGCGCACCAGTTCGCGCGGCCTGTATTGGCTGGAGCCGTTGCTGGAGGTGGACTCGCCACAAGGCCGGATCGGCTTTGGTCCGCTGACCGCTGCCGATGTGCCGTCCGTTCTCGAAGCCCTAAACAGCTCAACCGAACATCCTCTGTCCCTGGGCCTGGTAGAAGAGCTGCCTTATCTGAAGACCCAACAACGCCTGCTGTTCGCCCGCGCCGGCATTACCCGGCCTCTATCGCTGGACGACTACCGCGCCCACGGCGGTTTCGAAGGCCTGGCAAGGGCTGTCGCCATCGGCGGCGAGCAAACCGCCACAGCGGTGTTCGATTCGGGCCTGCGTGGCCGTGGCGGCGCCGCCTTCCCCGCCGGGATCAAATGGCGCACGGTGCGCGGCACCCAGGCTGCGCAGAAGTACATTGTGTGCAACGCCGACGAAGGCGACTCCGGCACCTTCGCCGACCGCATGTTGATGGAAGGCGACCCCTTCCTGCTGATCGAAGGCATGGCCATTGCCGGCATTACCGTCGGCGCCAGCTTCGGCTACATCTATGTGCGATCGGAATATCCAGACGCCGTCGCTACTCTGCGCGCAGCGCTGAACATCGCCCGTGACGCCGGCTATCTCGGCGCCAATGTCGGCGGCAGCGGCCAGGCCTTCGATATGGAAGTGCGGGTCGGTGCCGGCGCGTACATCTGCGGTGAAGAAACCGCCCTGCTGGATTCGCTCGAAGGCAAGCGCGGGGTCGTTCGCGCCAAGCCGCCGATCCCCGCGTTGCAGGGCCTGTTCGGCCAGCCGACGCTGGTGCACAACGTGCTGACCCTGGCCTCGGTGCCGCTGATTTTGGCCAAGGGTGCGCAGTTCTATCGCGACTACGGCATGGGCCGTTCCCTGGGCACCATGCCCTTCCAGTTGGCGGGCAATGTTCGTCACGGCGGCCTGGTGGAACGGGCCTTTGGCCTGACCCTGCGCGAGCTGGTGGAAGGCTACGGCGGCTGCACTGCCAGTGGCCGGCCGCTGAAGGCTGCGCAGGTGGGTGGCCCGCTTGGCGCATGGGTGCCGCCGTCGCAATTCGACACGCCGCTGGATTACGAGGCCTTCGCCGCCATGGGCGCGATGCTCGGTCACGGTGGTGTGGTGGTGGCGGACGACACACTGGACATGGCCCACATGGCGCGTTTCGCCATGGAGTTCTGCGCCGAGGAATCCTGTGGCAAATGCACGCCGTGCCGTATCGGCTCGACCCGGGGCGTGGAGGTGATCGACCGCTTGCTGGCCGCGCCAGATCAGGCCGGTCGTGATCAGCAAGTGATCATCCTCAAGGACCTGTGCGACACGATGCAATACGGTTCGCTGTGCGCCTTGGGCGGCATGGTCTCCTTTCCGGTCGCCAGCGCCCTCAAGTACTTCCCCGCCGACTTCGGCTTGCAGCCCTCGGAGGCCGAGCAATGATCACTGTATTCGATCCGAAAACCGACATGGATCTGGGCACGCCAGCCCGCGACAGCCAGGTGCAGGTCACCCTGAACATCGACGGTCAAATCATCAGCGTGCCCGAAGGCACCTCGGTGATGCGCGCTGCCGCGTTGCTGGGCACCACCATTCCCAAACTCTGTGCCACCGACAGCCTGGAAGCCTTCGGCTCCTGCCGCATGTGCCTGGTGGAGATCGACGGTATGCGCGGCTATCCCGCGTCCTGCACCACGCCGGTCACCGAAGGCATGACCGTGCACACCCAGACGCCGAAGCTCGCGACCCTGCGGCGCAACGTCATGGAGCTGTATATCTCCGATCACCCGCTGGACTGCCTGACCTGCTCGGCCAACGGCAACTGCGAGTTGCAAACCGTGGCCGGTCAGGTCGGCCTGCGGGAGGTGCGTTACGGCTATGAAGGCGACAACCATCTGGCCGATGTGAAGGACACTTCCAACCCCTACTTCGACTACGACCCGAGCAAGTGCATCGTCTGCAACCGCTGCGTGCGTGCCTGCGAAGAAACCCAGGGCACCTTTGCCTTGACCATCACCGGACGTGGTTTTGAATCCCGGGTGGCGGCGGCTGGCGGGGATAACTTCCTTGATTCGGAATGCGTGTCCTGCGGCGCCTGTGTACAGGCCTGCCCGACCGCCACGCTGATGGAAAAAAGTGTGGTCGAACTGGGTCAGCCCGAACACAGCGTGATCACCACCTGCGCCTATTGCGGCGTGGGTTGCTCGTTCCGCGCCGAGATGAAAGGCGATCAACTGGTGCGCATGGTCCCGGACAAGAACGGCCAGGCCAACCACGGCCACTCCTGCGTCAAAGGGCGCTTTGCCTGGGGCTACGCCACCCACCCGGATCGCATCACCAAGCCGATGATCCGCAAGCACATCAACGACCCATGGCAGGAAGTCAGCTGGGATGAAGCGGTGACCTACGCCGCCAGCGAATTCCGCCGCCTGCAGCAGAAATATGGCCGCGACTCCATTGGCGGCATCACTTCCAGCCGCTGCACCAATGAAGAAACCTACCTGGTGCAGAAACTGGTGCGCGCCGCGTTCGGCAACAACAACGTCGACACCTGTGCGCGGGTCTGCCATTCGCCGACCGGTTATGGCTTGAAGCAAACGCTGGGCGAGTCCGCTGGCACCCAGAGTTTCGACTCGGTGATGCAGGCCGACGTGATCCTGGTGATGGGCGCCAACCCGAGCGATGCGCACCCGGTGTTCGCTTCGCAACTCAAGCGCCGCCTGCGTGAAGGTGCGCGGCTGATCGTCATCGACCCACGGCGTATTGATCTGGTGGACTCGGTGCATGCCCGCGCCGACTATCACCTGGCCCTGCGTCCCGGCACCAACGTCGCCATGCTCAACGCCCTGGCCCATGTGATCGTCACCGAAGGCCTGCTCAACCAGCCCTTCATCGACGCCCGCTGCGAGGGCAACGATTTCGCCCGCTGGAGCGAGTTTGTCAGCCGTGCGGAGAATTCACCGGAAGCCCTTGCCCCAGTCTGTGGGGTCGACGCCGCCGATATTCGTGCTGCCGCGCGCCTGTACGCCACTGGCGGCAACGCCGCGATCTATTACGGCCTGGGCGTCACCGAGCACAGCCAGGGCAGCACCGCGGTGATGGGCATCGCCAACCTGGCCATGGCCACCGGCAACATCGGCCGCGAAGGTGTGGGCGTGAACCCGCTGCGGGGGCAGAACAACGTGCAGGGCTCCTGCGACATGGGCTCGTTCCCCCACGAATTGCCCGGCTACCGGCACATTTCCAACGAAGTGGTGAGGGCGCAGTTCGAGCAGGCGTGGAACGTCACGCTGCAACCCGATCCGGGCTTGCGCATTCCCAACATGTTCGAGTCGGCGCTGGCCGGCAGCTTCAAGGGCTTGTACTGCCAGGGCGAAGACATCGCCCAGAGCGACCCGAACACCCAGCACGTCACCGCGGCCCTGTCGGCCATGGAGTGCGTGGTGGTGCAGGATATCTTCCTCAACGAAACCGCCAAGTTCGCCCACGTGTTCCTGCCGGGCGCTTCGTTCCTGGAGAAGGACGGCACCTTCACCAACGCCGAGCGGCGCATCTCGCGGGTACGCAAGGTCATGGATCCCCTGGGCGGCAAGGCCGACTGGGAAGGTACGGTGGCGCTGGCCAATGCCTTGGGCTACCCGATGAACTACAAGCATCCATCGGAAATCATGGATGAAATCGCCCGCCTGACGCCGACCTTCACCAACGTCAGCTACGCCGAACTCGAGCGCCACGGCAGCCTGCAATGGCCGTGCAACGCCGAGGCACCGGACGGCACGCCGACCATGCACATCGATCAATTCGTGCGCGGCAAGGGGCGCTTCATGCTCACCGGCTACGTGCCCACCGAGGAGAAGGTCAACAGCCGCTATCCGCTGCTGCTGACCACCGGGCGCATCCTCAGCCAGTACAACGTCGGCGCCCAGACCCGGCGAACCGAAAACGTCGCCTGGCACGATGAAGACCGCCTGGAAATCCACCCGACCGACGCCGAGAGCCGTGGCATCAACGAAGGCGACTGGGTCGGCATCGGCAGCCGCGCCGGGCAGACCGTGCTGCGCGCGCGGGTCACTGAGCGGGTGGCGCCGGGCGTGGTGTACACCACCTTCCACTTCCCGGAATCGGGGGCCAACGTGATCACCACCGACAACTCCGACTGGGCCACCAACTGTCCGGAGTACAAGGTCACGGCCGTGGAGGTCAGCCGCGTGTACCACCCTTCGGAGTGGCAAAAACGCTTCCAGGAATTCACCGAAGAACAGCACCGCTTGCTCAAGGAACGCCGCCAGGCCCGTGGCGATAAGGCAGAGGTGCGCCGATGAGTACCGAAAACCTGATCAAGATGGCCAACCAGATCGCCCAGTACTTCGCCACCGAACCGGACCGGCAACAGGCGGTACTGGGTGTGCGTAATCATCTGCAGATGTACTGGACGCCGGGCATGCGCAAGGAGCTGCTGGCCTGGCAGACCGAGCATCAGGGCGCGGATATGCACCCGCTGGCGCAAGAGGCGGTCAGCGGGGCGGGTTGGGAGGCTTAGCCTGCTGGCGGAAAACCTGTAGGAGCGAGCATGCTCGCGATGGACTCGAGAACGCCGCGGGGTGCCAGGCTTCCCCCGTCAGCGTTAACGACCATCGCGACGGTGCGACGATTCGACATGCTCGCTCCTACAGGGTTATGTATCAATTTTTAATGCAGCTTTCGTCTTTGAGGTAGCGCGACAACTCATGTTGCCGCTGACAACCAAGCAACAGCCAAAGCAGTACCCTGGCTTTACGCGGACATAGAAATCCCGCCATCGATGCACCCTTGCGAATCAAATCCATCTCACTGCCGTTAAAACCATAGCTGGCTTGCGCGGTAGAGCCGGAACCGGTGCGAGTCGCGATGATGACCGGGATACTTTCGGCGACGTGCTCAATCACGGTCGCCCAGCTCTGCGAGACATGTCCGGCGCCGAAACCGGCAATCACCAGCCCGTCATAACCGAGGGTGAGGGTGCTTTCCAGAAACAGCGTGTCGGCCGAGAGGGATGCCTCGAGCATCGCAACCTTCTGTGTTGTCTGGTGTGGCAAAGGCAAAACCGTGCGCTGAGCCGGCGCACGCAGGTAGTGAACGCGGTCTTCCATGATCAAGCCTGTAGGCCCCACGACCGGAGAGGTAAACGCCTGCAGCGCCAGCGAATCGGTTTTGCGCACGCTTCTCGCTTGATGAATCTCCCCGTTCATAACGACCTGAACGCCCCGCCGCCGGCTGTTCTCGGACAGCGCTACGCGGCATGCATCCAGCAGATTCGCCGGCCCCTCGGCCCCCGGCTGTGCTGCCGAGCGCATCGCACCGGTCAGCACCAGCGGCGCGTCGTGAGGCCACAGGTAATCGAAAAAAACTGCCGTTTCTTCGAGTGTGTCGGTGCCTTGGATCAACACGACACCCACGGCGCCTTGTTTGATTTGAAATTCTGCCCAAGACAATACGTTCAGTAAAAGTTCGAAATCCAGTGAAGCGCTGGGAAGCAGTCCAAGGGTTTCAACGGTCACCCGGGCAAGCGTCGTCAATTGCGGAACGGACGCCAGTAGAGTCTCGCCGCTGACGGTCGGGATAACGCCTTCGCCAGCATTCCTGGCTTGCATGCTCACTGTGCCACCGAGCGCCGCGATAGCTAGTTTGGGCAGATCCATGTGATACCTCACGTGTTCAGGAGGAGAGGTGGCTGTACCCGGTTCAAGACGGGGACAGCCGAAGGGGCGGGGGCATTTACTCCGCGATAAGAACGCCGATCAGCGGCACGATCAACAACGTGCTGATGGCCATGGACAGGACATTGCCAATGTAGGTATGCATGTCGGCCGGCAATCGCTTGGCAATCGCACAGGCCAGGGGCGGTGCGATCAATGCCCCCAGCAACGCACTCGAGCCGATCACCAGCCCACTGCCACCATGGGTCAGGATCGCAGCGGGCACCACTGACACCAGAGGCACGTAAGTGGGGTACCAGCCGCGCAGCCTCCATTGTCGACGCCAGACCAGCACCCCGATAGCCGAGGTCAGCGCCTGTGCAGCAATGATATGCAGCAATAGTCCCGACCCGTACGCCGGGCTGATCGGGTTCATCGCGTACGCCAGCAATACCCCCAGTAACAAGCCAAGACTGGCCAGTTCATTGCCAAAGAATGGCGCTTCGGAAAAGTCTGCCAAGACCCGGCGCAGGCTCCAGACGACCCCGTAGTCGGGCGCTTTGGTGACGGGCGCGGGAGACTTGGCGGGTGGTATCACGGACTGCTCGGACTTCATCAGACCGGGTCGATAGCGGCACAGTAGAAATGCCACGACGCTGGCGACCGCCATGCCCAGCACATTGCCGATCACCGCTGGCAACCCCAAGGGGTTACACAGGTAATTAACGATCAACAGGCACATGGGTGTGACGAGTACGGCCCCCATGATTGCGCCGTTGATCGTGACCTTCCAGCCCCTGCCAAACATCAGCACCATCGCCGCTGGCAGCGACACGAACGCGGCGAATGTCGGTTGCCAGCTGGTGGCGGTCACCGTCCAGCCCCACAGCACGTTACTCAGCAACAACCCGAGCAACGAACTGGTGATCAGCCACGGCCATAACCCGGTGCCGTAGGCAATGCTGAAGCCTTGCCAGGCTCTGCCCGTTCGATTCGCCCAATAGGCGAGATAGGCGCCCGCCAAGAGTCCGATCGAGGCGAACTCGTGTTTGTAGAACGCCACCTCGCTGATGTCGCCAAGCAGCCAGCGCAACCAGGCACTCGGCTGGGAAAGGCTCGACACCATGTCGCTATAACTCGGCCAATGCGCGGCCCAGAGCGAGCGATAGGTGAATGAAAGCCAGATGATCAGCAATGTCGCGCCGACCAGCATCAGGATGACCGCCATATCAAATGGCGATCTGTGGGCAATGCGGTTTTTGTCGGTAGTCGTTTGCATGTCAGGTCTCCCCTATCAGCGTGGGAGACATGGGTGTTGGGTGTAGCCGAGCATCTGATCGTAGAGGTCGGCTCTACGGTCACGATGCAGATCGTTCAGGTTGTTCCAGATGGGGGCGCTGCGGGAGCTGGTCAGGTCAATATCGGCATACAGGATTTCCTCCTGGTCTGCCGAGGCTACGGCGCCAATCGGCCAGCCATTGGTGCCAGCGATCAGCGAGCATCCGAGGTAGCGGGCACCTCGTTCCTCACCGATCCGGCTGGCAGCGGCGATAAACACATTGTTTACGTGCGCCGCTGTCATCGTCAGGTACGACGCCATGCATTTGCCGGCATCGTCGAACAGCGGCGGCGGTGTCCAGACCCAGTTATTGGGACTGCAAATGATGTCGGCGCCTTGTTGACTCAGGATGCGTGGCACCTCGGGGAACCAGATATCCCAGCAAATCAACATGCCGATTCGACCAATCGGCGTATCAAAAACCGGAAACCCCAGATCGCCGGGTGTGAACCAGAGTTTCTCCAGGTTCCACAAATGCGCCTTTCGATACTTGCCGATAAAACCGTCAGGGCCGACCAACATCGCGGTGTTGAACAGTCGCATGCCGTCGCGCTCCGCCAGGCCGGCCACGAGGTAGACGTTGTGCCTGCAGGCAAAATCGATCCACAGTTGCGCGCTTGGCCCGCCGGGTATCAACTGCGCATGTGCAAAGGCATCCTGCCGACTGCTGAAGAAATAACCGGTGCTGGACAGTTCAGGCAGCACGACAAGATTCGCACCGCCGTTGACCGCCTCCAGCGCCAATTCCAGGCTGCGACACAGATTTGCATCACAGTTTTCAATGCCGACTTGTGGATCGAATTGCACGACTGCTACACGCACAGGGCTTGTTGGCTCGCTCATTTCGGGTGACCTCTTTTTATTTTTATTCACGCTGTTTAATTGCGTGTTTATAAGACTCGAAAAGCCAACCGACGTAAGTCAGACGTTTCCGATAAGGCTGTAGCCTTTGTCCGAAGATGCATGAGCGAGTTTTTTGTTCGTCGGCCTGGTCAGGCGGGAAAGCAGAGCCATGCCAGAGGTGCATGGCTCTGGAGGAGGCATCAGGTTTTAAGTTTGTAGTGTGGATAGTCACTCATGGAAAAACCGCCGTTGAATTTTGCTGCGGTTTTGTCGCAGATGTGAATCGCCGCATCGACGGCCGCCCGGAAACAAGGCTCGGTCCAGCCAGCATCGACTGAAAATGACTCCCCAGAAAAATACAGGCCTGATGAACGCGCGAAGTCTCTGTTGTACTTCATCAGGCTCACTGCGTCGTAATAAGTGCCGGGCCGGTAGAGCTTTGCACAACCCAAGGCGTTTTTGTCGGTTATCCAGCGTTGGACCACCGCCTGATCACTCCCAACGTAAGGAGAAATTTTCTCCTGAATATTGGCGGAGTTCATGAGGATGCGATCCAGCTCTTTGACGCACTTGGTAACCAGTTCTTTGTCGGTGAATGAGGCGAGTTTTGTTGCGTCATCCTCCCATGTATAACTCAAGAGGATGCAGTCGTATGTATAGTTTTCGTTGTAGCGGTAGGTGTAGACATCGTGGATAAAGCTGTCGGTGACGATGGTTTGCGGGATTTTGTGGTTCTTCGAAAGAAATGATTTTTTCAAAGGTGCATAAACTTTACAGCTGGTTTCCCAGTGTGCCGTTTTGTAGGCGTTAATTGTCTCGAATGGCAGCATTTCCTGAGAGAAATTTTTCAGTTCGATTCGAGTCTCGATTAACCAGGACGGTAGAGTCATGATGACCGAATCAAATTCGTCGAACCTCTCTTCGGCATGCTCGGGTCGACTGTTTTGCCAGTTGAAGTAGACGCGTATCTTCTGGTTAGTCAGTTTTTCAAGTTTTGTAACGGATGAGTCCGTGAGGAGGCCATTGCCTCTTTCGATGCTGTGTTCGTAAACGGACTTTCCGGTTTCGGCGGTCCTCAGAAACATCAGGCATTCGTCCAACGCGGCGAGTCCGATGTAGCGCGGAGCGTCGAAACTCAATCCAGCCGAGTCAAAAACGGCTTTGCTGTGGAGGTATGGCGAGGCCAGTGGGTCTCCGTTAGCGTCTACCCGACCATGGATCAGTTGCAACTGACTGCTAAAGCCAAAAATGGCAGTTCGCAGTGGATAAAGGCAGCAGACGTCGTAAAAAGCCCCCCAACTCCCGTCACCGATACCAATCGCATAGAAAATTGCGGATTCTTCCGCAGACATTCCCATTCCGCCAAAGTCCCCGGGGGAGAGTTCATCCCATGCTGTCAGGGCCGGCATACTGACCAGGTCGCGAAATGAAACGCTCTCGTACTTGTTTACGATCGCAGCCCACATGCTTTCCCATTTCGGACTCGCGTAAATTTCCGAAACATGTTTCGTCATACGATCGGCAAAATCCTTCCACTTTGCATAAACCTTTTGCAGTTCCTCGCCAGGAGGAGGGGTGATCCCATCGGCATTTTTCCAGATCAACATCTCCGGTGTGCCGGTGTTTCCCATGCTGCCCTCTCTGAGATAAATGCCGGTTGAACGGACCCACTGGCTTCCGGGATTCGCGAAGTCTGAAAAAGTCAGGTCAAACGCCTTGGCGTAATAAGCCATGAGCGATCTGCCCTCTGTCGGTGGCTCGTCTGCCCGATTGAAAAAGGGCATGCGCATGGCCCCCATTTCAAACGGCGTATGACTTTGCGTGGAGTTACGACTTCCTGGAATGGTTAAGTGCCTGCCCCCTATTCGAGAGGACTGTTCTATGAGGGTGATATTGGTGAAACCGCAGCGATACAGTTCTCGGGCTGCCGTCAGTCCGGTAACGCCTGCGCCGACGATACAAATTCGGTGATCCGGGGCAGCGGTCTTGGCTATTCCATTTGCCTGTTCAACCAGTGATCGATAGTCGAAGCACAAGTCGGGTGGATTGGGAAAGCGGGCAGCCCATTTGTTGTCAGTCGAACGCTTTTTTCTGGTGGTTTGCGTGGCTGCGTATGAAGGGTAGTTGTAGCTTGAACCTATAGTCATTTGATCTTCCCTGACAGTATTGATGTTGTATGCAGGGACGACCTTGAAGTTTTGAGCGAGCAACATAAATCGGCCAAGTGGGACGCTGGGACACTCCGCTTTCTGTTTTTTTTGTAGGAAATGAAGAAATCTCAAATTCACCACAAGCCCCCTATGGGAGCATCGTTCTCGAGTTCCTGTTTTGATCACTCGATCTCAATCGGCCCCTTGGTCCCTGCATCACTGTCCGTCCAGTAATCCTCGCCCGTCAGCCGCCGATCACCTTGAAGCGTGAAGGTAAGTTTGCCCTGGTGAAATTGCAGGGTGCCGTCGGTGCGTTTGGCGTCAACCCGTTTGCCGTTCACCCAGACCTGTTCCTTGGCATCGATGCGGATGGTGGCCACTGTCGCGCCTGCATCGCTTTTGGCTACCCACTGGCCGGCATAGGGCGTCTGGGTCGTCGAGTTGTCCGTGGCGGGGTTGGTGAAACCGGCCTTGGCGTTTTCCGCCTTGCTTTTGTGGATATCACAGCCCTGGGTCTCGCTGACCTGGGTGCAGCCCGATTGCTCGAGTTGCTTGCGGTACTTGTCGTTGATGGCAAACGCCGGGGATTGCGCGGTCAGCAGGATTGCCAGCACTGGCAGGATGATTCTGTTCATGATTGCCCTCTTATCGATCAACAACTTGGTCATTGGCTGCGAACAGTATGGTGGGATGGAGCGGTGACCCATGCCTGCGGGCGGCGTTCCGACGATGGACCCCAGGGCGATGCGGGGTGCCAGGCTTCCCGCGTTATCGTTAACGACCATCGTCGGAACGCCGCCCGGAGCGTGCTCGCTCCTACAGGGGGTGTTAGAGCAGGTGTTGGGAGATCAGCTTGGAGATCTCGACCATCGAGGTCTTGCCGGTGAACTCGAATTTTACTTTGCCCAATGACGAAAAGTAGATTTCCAGCTCGGAATCCAGGTCGAACGTCCCCGAGGTTTCCACCGAATACGCCACGATGTTTTTGTATGGCAACGAGGTGAAGTCTTTCTTGCTGCCGGTGATGCCTTGTACGTTCACCGCAATGATGCGCTTGTTGGTGAACACCACGCCGTCGCGCATGGACTTGTAGGAATCGATGACCTGTTCGCCGTCGAGCAAAAGGTCGGCAACGCGTTCGGCGTATTCCGCATTTTGCTTGAGCTTGAAGAATCCCTTGTTGTTGAAGTCGATCATTGGCCTCTCCCTGATTGTCAAAAAGTGCATCTAAGCACGACTTCATGCCATCGGGCCTGCCTTACTTTTCTCCGCCGGTCGTGCGTACCGCACTCTCGATCGCCCGCACGCTGATCGCCGCAAAGATCGCGGTGAGCAGCACGCCGTTGAACCCCAGCAATATCGCGAGTATTCGCGACATCGGCAGTTTCGGTACGAGTTCGCCGTAGCCGATGGTCAACCCGGTCACGAAACCGAAGTAAATGCCGTCGAAAGCGTCCCAGCCTTCCAGGTAGCTGATGATCAGGCCGCAGGTGACGATGACAACCAGCATGGTGGAAAAAATCGGCCAGACAATTCGCAGGTAGTAACCTACGGCTTTGTAGAACTCTCGACGGACGTGCGAGGTATGGGTGGGCTTCATGTCATGGGTATCCTGGGGGCGGCGGATCATTTCGTGACAGACGCAATCGCCACTTCACTTTAGCCTGTGTCGCCGTCAGCTGCGCTATCATCGCCCGCCTCTGTATCTTCAAGAGTTTGTATCCCGGATGTCCCAAGCGCTGCCAATACCCGATGCCCCTCAATCGCTGCCACCCGTGCTGGCCGGCCCGCTGTTGCGACGCCTGGAACCCACGCGGCTGGTGCTGTGGCTGGTGGGCTCGCGGGCGCTGGAGCTGACGCTGCGCTTGCAGGGCGTGGGCGATATTCGCCTCGATGCCGGGCTATGCACGGTGGTTGCCGTGGGTACCCATGCATTTGTGCACCTGATTGATGTAGCGCTGGACGTTGCCCTGCCCTGCGATGAACTGATCGAGTACGACCTGCTGATCGATGACGGCACCGGCATCGCCACCTGGGCGCCGCATCTGTTGTATGGCGAGGCCACTGCGCCGAACTTCGTCCTGCGCGCTCGCGTCGATCAGTTGCTGCACGGCTCCTGCCGCAAGCCCCATCACCCGGCCTCCGACGGGCTGCTGTGTGTCGACGAGCTGTTGGCGCAAGACCATCCGGCCACGGACCGTCCGGCGCTGCTGATGATGAGCGGCGATCAGGTCTACGCCGATGATGTTGCCGGGCCGACCCTGCGGGCGATCCATGCCTTGATCGAACGCCTGGGGTTGTTCGGTGAGCATCTGGAGGGCGCCGTGGTCAGCGACAGCGCCGAGCTTTACGGGCACGCGGCCTGTTATTACCACCGCGCGGATTTGTTACCGGCGCTGGAGAGCAACGAAACCCTGCGCGAGCGCTTTTTCGGCGGTGCGCGCAAGCCGATTTTCACCAGCAGCAGTGCCGACAATCACCTGGTGACGTTCGCCGAAGTCATGGCCATGTACCTGTTGGTCTGGTCGCCGACGCCCTGGACCCTGATCGCGCCAAAACCGCCGAAACTGATCAAGGAGCGGCGCGAGCGGTATGCCCTGGAACAGACGCGCATCGACGGATTCAAGGCCGGCCTGGGCAAGGTCGCCCGAGCCCTGGCGCACGTGCCAACGCTGATGATTTTCGATGACCACGACATCACCGACGACTGGAATCTTTCCGCACAATGGGAAGAAACGGCCTATGGTCATCCGTTTTCCAAACGCATCATCGGCAATGCGCTGCTTGCCTACATGCTGTGCCAGGGCTGGGGCAACAATCCGGATGCCTTCACCGCGGTCCTGGAAAAGACCCGTTTGCTCAGCGCCACCGGCGATGATCGCTACCTCGACAGCGATGTCCAGGACGCTTTGATCGATGAACTACTGCGCTTCCAGCATTGGCATTACGTGCTGCCCACCATACCGGCCATGGTGGTGCTTGATACCCGTACCCGGCGCTGGCGCAGCGAGATGAACCTCAAGCAACCGTCGGGCCTGCTGGACTGGGAAGCCCTCTGCGAACTGCAGCAGGAGCTGCTCGATCACCCCTCGGCGATCATCGTGTCGCCGGCGCCGATCTTCGGCGTCAAACTGATTGAAACCGTACAGCGGGTGTTCAGCTGGCTGGGTTATCCACTGCTGGTAGACGCCGAGAACTGGATGGCCCATCGCGGCGCGGCCCAGGTGATCCTGAACATCTTCCGCCACTCGCGCACGCCGGGTAACTATGTGGTGCTGTCCGGCGATGTGCATTACTCCTTCGTCTACGAAGTGCTGATCCGCCACCGCAAGGCCGGCCCGCGCATCTGGCAGATCACCAGCAGCGGGATCAAGAACGAATTTCCACCGACCCTGCTGGAGTGGTTCGACCGCCTCAATCGCTGGCTGTACTCACCGCGCTCGCCCCTGAACTGGCTGACCAAGCGCCGACGCATGCGCATCGTGCCGCACGTGCCCGAACATGCCGAAGCGGGTGAACGGCTGTGGAATTCGGCGGGGATCGGCCAGGTGTACTTCAATGAACAAGGGCAGCCCCGGGATATTTTTCAGCACAACGCCAATGGCTCGCCGAAGACGCGGATGGTGGCGCCTGCAAACGATGACTGAGGGGCTGTACGGAGAACCTGTGGGAGCGACGGTGCGGCGATCCGACCTGCTCGCGAAGACTGCTTAACATTCAGCATTTATGCTACCTGATACACCGCTTTCGCGAGCAGGCTCGCTTGTATGGTAGGACTTGAAGGGAGGAGGAGGGACAAGGCTCGATTCTGACTGTTGACGCA
>NZ_JBXAHO010000061.1:0-22945 GCF_058795195.1 Pseudomonas sp. GW823-FHT06B06
CCGCGATGGGCCATCCATGGCCCAGCGCGGCTAAACCGGCGTCCTGCCGGTTTACCCACTGCGCAATGCCTGCGTTCTGCCAGCGTGGTTAACGGGGCGCCCAGATCAAAAGCCAAAGCGAGGCGGCCTGACAGCCGACCTGACTTTTGCATTTACCCCCAACACCGCTGGCTCCTACGGGGGGTCGGGTACACCCGCAAAATCAGGTCGGCTGTCAGGCCGCCTCGCTTTGCTTGTGATCGTTCCCACGCTCTGCGTGGGAATGCCGCCAGGGACGCTCCGCGTTCCGTTGACGACACATGACGTGAGCCGTGCGCAAGAATGACGCGGAGCGTCACAGGATGCATTCCCACGCAGAGCGTGGGAACGATCAATCCAAATATGCATGAGCTTCGCTAGGGCACGGACACTTGCACCTGCGGATCAGCCCACGAAAACCGATACACCGTCGATGACGCTTGCGCATGACACAACCCATTATCCGCATCCGCCCCGACAATCGACCATTGCGCCCGGGAGTTCTCCCCCAGTTCCCGCGCAGCCTCGGGCTTGAAGCAGCGGTCCAGCACGTCGTCCGGCACCAGGGCGTAGTCATGCGAGTGTTCGCGCAGCCATTGCGCGGCTCTTTCGACGGTGGAGTCGAGCATACCGAAGTGCACGATCGGCTGCCGGGCGAACAGCCAGTGCCCTTCGCTCCAGTTGACAAGGACCAGGTTCGCGCCATGGGTCATGCTGTTGGCCTGGGCCATGAGCGTTTGATTGGGATTGACCCCATCCCTGACCGGTTCGACGAAACCCCGGGCGAACCACAGCACGAACCAGGTCGCGACCAATGCCGGGAACACTCGTCGCAAGCGCGGGCGCTGCCTGAACCAACGCTGCAGCAACCAGGGCACCAGCGGCGCTGCCACCAGGACCAGCGCTGGCAATGCCGGGTAGATATACAACTTGCGCTTGCCGCTGCTGATACAGAAAAACAGCACCACCAGCGCCACCCAGCCGAGCAACACCAGCACCCGGCCATCGCGCTTTTGCAGCTGGCGGCGCCAGGCCGGCACCAGCCACGGCAACACCAATACCAGTGGCAGCCAGTACTGTGGAATGACGTTGGTGAAGAAGTACCAGAAGGGTTCCCGATGATGCCAGGCGGCGGCATAGCGTCCGGCGGTCTGGCGCAGGAGGATTTCCCGCGCATAGGCGATTTCCTCAGCGCTGCCATTGAGCGCGATGGACAAGGCCAGGGGCAGCAGCCAGATCGCAATAGCAGCCAGCATGAACACAAACCCAAGCAGCCATCTGCGCGACTCGCCCGGCATCGCCACCACCCCCGGCCAGCCCTTACGCACCGCATAGGCATAGGGGATCAACAGCAACACCGGCAGAAAACCGACGCCTTTGGTGATCACGCCGATGCCCATCGCCGCGCATCCGACGTAGAACCAACGCCACGCGGGTCCAAGCAGTAGATGGCGTGCCAGCCCGTAAAGGCCCAGGGTGGTGAACAGAATCAGGAAGCTGTCGATTTGCCCGGTGCGCAGGATGCTATGGGTCTGGTAGGTCGCCAGGTACAACAATGCAGCGATGCGACCGATACGCTGGCTCCAGAGCCGACGACCCAGGTCATAGACCAGTGCCGTGACGGTTGTCGCCGACAACAGCCCGGGAATGTACAGGGCGAGGTTGGGCAGGCCGGTCAGCCAGATGAAGAATGCCACCGTCCACATGAAGATCGGCGGCTTGTCGCCGTAGATCTCCCCGGCCCGATGCGGAATCAGCCACGAGCCGTTGTGCAGCATCTCCAGGGCCACACCGAGGAAGCGCTCCTCATCGACGTTCTGTGCCTGGCGCAAGCCCAGCCCGGCACCGATCAACAGCAAGGCGAGCAGCATCAGGACCAGGCATTCGACCCGGGGCGAGAGTTTTCGGCGCATGGTCTATTCCCTGGATTGTCGGTTTTTGGCAATCAATTGCAGGTTGCGCAGGTACACGATGGAGCCGAATGCCTGCCCGACAATGAACACCGGGTCCTGGCGGTAGATGGCGTAGGCAAACAACAAGGTGCTGCCGACAATACTCAGGTACCAGAAGCTCACCGGGATGACGCTGCGCTTTTTGTATTCGCTGTACAACCACTGCAGGACGAACCGTCCGGTAAACGCGATCTGTCCGGCAAAACCAATCACCAGCCACAGGGTTTCGCGGGTCATGATCATCCTTCGAGCTCCTGGGCGTGGGTGTTCAGCCGCGTGCGCTTGATCAGCCACCAGACACCGGCCAGGTCAAGAATGCCCACCAGGGCACGGTCGAGGTTGCCGTACTTGGACACCCCTGCGGTGCGCGCTCGATGGTTGACCGGGTAATTGATCGTTCGGCCGTTGTGGCGCTGGATCAATGCCGGAATGAATCGGTGCATGTGGTCGAAATACGGCAGGCGCAGGAACGCCGCGCGCTCGATCAGCTTCAGGCCGCAGCCGGTGTCCGGCGTGGCATCCTTGAGCAGGCGCCGGCGCAGACCGTTGGCGAAACGCGAAGCCCAGCGCTTGCTCGCAGTATCGCGGCGGTTGGTACGGTGACCCGCCACCAGCTGCACATTGCCCCTGCCCTGCTCACCGCGCACCAGCGCCAACATGCCGGGGATGTCCGCTGGATCGTTCTGGCCGTCGCCGTCGAGGGTGGCCAGCCATTGCCCACGCGCTTCCCGTGCCGCGTGGTAGAGCGAGGTGCTTTGCCCCAGCGAGCGTTCATGATGGAGGATGCGCAAGGCGCTCAAACCGCTGTTCCTGATCTGCCGCAGCTCGTGCAAGGTGGCATCGGTACTGCCATCGTCGACCACGATGATTTCATACGCTTCGTTTGCCATTGCCTCGCGCACCTCCTCGAGCAGTGGCTTGAGGTTGTTCGCTTCGTTCTTTGCCGGAATCAGTACCGACACAAATATGTCTTGGCTCATGGAGTCCCCTCGCCCTATGGTTTTACCGTTATCAGCGGCGAACGATTCAGATCTGATAAAACTGCCGATACCACTGCACAAAGGCCCCGACCCCGGTTGCCACCGACACCTGCGGGCGAAAGTCGATCCACGCTTGCAGTGCCGAGACATCGGCCCAGGTCTTGACCACATCACCGTCCTGCATCGGCATGAAGTGACGCCGGGCTTCGGTGCCCAATGCCGACTCCAGGCACTCGATAAAATCCAGCAGCGCCATCGGTTCACCGCGACCGATGTTGAAGAGTCGATTGATCCCCTCGCCCGGCGGTCGAGTGCGCAGGCGAGCGATGCTTTCCACGATGTCATCGATGTAGGTGAAGTCCCGCGCCATCTCGCCCTGGTTGTAGACGTCGATGGGCTGGCCGCTGAGGATCGCCTGGGCGAATTTGAACGGTGCCATGTCGGGCCGGCCCCAGGGTCCGTAGACCGTGAAGAAGCGCAGACCGCTGGCCTTGAGGCCGTACAGATGGCAGTAACTGTGGGCGAGCAGTTCATTGGCACGCTTGGTGGCCGCGTACAACGAAACCGGTTGATCGACCGCGTCTTCGATGCTGAAAGGCATTTTGCAGTTGCTGCCGTAGACCGAACTGCTCGAGGCATAGATCAGGTGCCCGGGGCGATGGTGCCGACAGGCTTCCAGCACATTGAGGAAGCCCACCAGGTTCGATTGGGCGTACACATCCGGTTGGTCCAGCGAATAACGCACGCCGGCCTGGGCGGCCAGGTGCACCACTTCGCTGAATCGGTACTCGCCGAACAAGTCCAGCAATGCCGGCTTGTCGACGATGTCCATTTTCCGGAAGCGAAAGCCCGGCAACGACTCAAGCGCCTTTAGCCGTGCCTGCTTGAGCGCTACGTCATAATAGTCGTTGAGGTTGTCGATCCCGACGACTTCATGACCGTCCAGGCACAAGCGCCTGGCTGTATGAAAGCCGATGAAACCGGCGGCGCCGGTGACAAGTACCGTCACGAGGCGCAAACCGCAAAGGACGCACCTGGCGGTGCCGAATGACTGCTGAAAAACCACGCCTGCTTCATGTTCTGTTTCCACTCATGACATTTCTAACGCGTTGCTCCGTCATGAAGCTTGTAAAACAGAAATATTGCAGTTTCGCGGGCCTGGATAAATTTCAAGGGTTTTTCACGTAAATATGATTACTTCGCATCACCGCCCTGGGGTTTGTAAAACCTGAACAATCCGATGTCCGCCGTATGGGTGTACTCCTTGGCCCAGTCCGGCTTCACCGTGCGATCATGGAAATACAGTGCGCCTTTGGTGCGATCCGGCAATTGCTTGTTCAGCGCCTTGCGTGCGATTTCCTTGGCCATCGCGTAAGGCACCTCCTCCTGAACGGAGTCCGGGCGCCCATCGCACCACCAGGAAAACTGGCAGCTCCTGGTCTCCGAGCCCTGCTTGACTACAGCACACACGGTATCGGGAAAACCTTCATGGCCGAGGCGATTCATGACCACGTTGGCCACCGCTTCCATGTCGGCCGAGTCCTTGCCCTTGGCTTCCCAGTAGATCGAACGGGCGAGACAGGTGATGGCGTCATCCAGCGGCGCCTTGCCCGCCGGGTCCACGGCCTGGACCTCAGGCTGGGTAATGGCTTGAGACTTGGGCACTGCCGCGGGGCCGCTGTTTTCTGCGGCCTTGTGCTCCAGCACCTGGGCCTTGTCTTCGGCGACTTTCTGTTTTTGTTCCTGGTCAGTGGCGAATGCCGGGACAGCGAGCAGGGTCAGGGCGAGGCAGGTGGAAATCCAGGCGTGGCGCATGATCGGACACTACTCCGTAGGCAGTATCGCTTGAGTGTAGTAGTGAAATGATGGCGCGGAGGATGCAACAACCCGGAAAAAGGCGTTGCGCTCAAGGGGGGCACTTCGCGCATCATGGGCGCAGTCAGCTCAAGGAGGATTTCCATGCCTTTCCTATCGTCCACCCTGCGCCTTGCCGGGGTTTCACTGGGACTTCTGTTTGCCGCCACCGCGCTGGCGAGCGACGAGTCGCAACTGATCGAATCGATCAACGTCTACCGCGCCCAGTTGCAGCGTTGCGCAGGCCAGGTGTCATCGGAACTGCCGCCACTGTCGGCCGACCCGCGGCTGGTGCTGTCCGCCGCCAGCGTCGGCAACCTGCAACAGGCCATGGCCAGTGCAGGGTATCCGATGAAGAATGTGCAGGCGATCAGCCTGACCGGGCCGCGTGATGCGCCCTCGGCGATGAAGGCGATCCAGGAAAGTTTTTGCCAGATAGTGCTCGACCCGCAGTTCGTCGACGTCGGCGTCAGCCGCCAGGACCGCGAGTGGCGCATCGTACTGGCCCGGCCATTGTTGAGCGCACGCCTGGGCGATTGGCAGACCGAAGGGCAGAAACTGCTCGCCGAACTCAACGTCGCGCGCAGCCGCCCCCGCCAATGTGGCGCACAAACCTTCAACGCCACCACGCCGCTGGCCTGGAACGCCACCCTGGCGAGCGCCGCCGAAACCCAGGCGCGCAGCATGGCCAACAACAATTACTTCGATCACAAGGACCGCGACGGCCGTACCCCAGGCGATCGCGCCGAACTGGCGGGCTACGACTTCCAGCAGATCGGCGAGAACATCGCCGCCGGGCAGGACAGCGTACGCAAGGTGGTCGACGGTTGGCTGGCCAGCCCCGGCCATTGCGCCAACCTGATGAACCCACAGTTCCGCGACCTCGGCGCGGCGTATGCGGTTGATCCGAAGAGCGATGCGGGGATTTACTGGACGGTGATGTTCGGGGCGCAATGAATGACGACAGCCGCAGCGGCGCACCATCGCTGCGCGCTTGAAAATCCTTCATAGACTCCGTCGATCACCCAGTCACTCATAGTGATTGGACGTACGGACTCGTTGCTCCTAGCCTGCGCCGCGTCATGCCCATGACCGGCGATTAAATGCCAGCTCCATCACTGTCCTTGCCCAGGCGCACAACCATGATCGTGAGACCCAAACCCAACCTGATATCGAGCGCGATGTCCTGGCGGCCATGGGTGAGACGACATTGCCGCCGCCGCTCATGCCGGTGGACTACGTTTTGAGTTGACGCAGTGCCTGGCTATTCAAACCGCGTGCTCATGGTTAAAGTCGCGTGTCAGAGAGTCCCTGCAAAAGGAATCGCCGTTTGAGCCCTGCCCCCGTCGAAGCACAGCAACCCGCGAAGCCCGCTGCAATCAGTCTGCGAGAAGCGTTCCGTTTCTGGCTCAAGCTCGGTTTCATAAGCTTCGGCGGGCCGGCCGGGCAGATCTCGATCATGCACCAGGAACTGGTCGAACGCCGGCGCTGGATCTCCGAGCGACGCTTCCTGCATGCGCTCAACTATTGCATGTTGCTGCCCGGCCCCGAGGCCCAGCAACTGGCGACCTACATCGGCTGGCTGATGCACCGGACTTGGGGCGGCGTGATTGCCGGCGTGCTGTTCGTGCTGCCGTCGCTGTTTCTCCTGATAGCCTTGTCCTGGGTGTACGTCGCCTTCGGTGAGGTGCCGGTGGTGGTCGGGCTGTTTTACGGGATCAAGCCGGCGGTGACCGCCATTGTGCTGCAGGCGGCGCATCGGATCGGCTCCCGGGCCTTGAAAAACGCCTGGATGTGGGGCATCGCCGCCGCGTCATTCGTGGCCATCTTCGCGCTCAACGTACCGTTTCCCTTGATCGTTTTGGGGGCAGCAATCATCGGTTATTTCGGTGGGCGCCTGGCCCCCGAAAAATTCCGTACCGGCGGGCACGGCGCCGCGCAAAAATCCTTCGGCGCCGCCGTCATCGACGACGACACACCCACGCCCGAGCATGCCCGTTTCAGCAGCTGGAAACTGCTGCGCCTGGCCCTGATCGGCGCGCTGTTGTGGGCGCTGCCGATGGCCTCCCTCACCACCCTGTTCGGCTGGGAAGGCACGCTGACCCAGATGGGCTGGTTTTTCACCAAGGCGGCGCTGCTGACCTTCGGCGGTGCCTACGCGGTGCTGCCGTATGTCTACCAGGGCGCGGTCGGCCACTATGGATGGCTGACGCCGACGCAGATGATCGATGGCCTGGCGCTCGGCGAAACCACACCCGGGCCACTGATCATGGTGGTCGCCTTCGTCGGTTTCATCGGCGGCTACGTGCATCAGGTGTTCGGTCCCGATCAGGCCTTCGTCGCCGGTGCCGTCGCCGCCATGCTGGTGACCTGGTTCACCTTCCTGCCTTCGTTCCTGTTCATTCTCGCCGGTGGCCCGCTGGTGGAATCGACGCACAACGAACTCAAGTTCACCGCGCCGCTGACCGCGATTACCGCTGCGGTGGTTGGCGTGATTGTCAATCTGGCGTGCTTCTTTGCTTATCATGTGCTGTGGCCTGAGGGCTTCGCCGGTCGGCTGGACTGGCCGTCGCTGCTGATCGCCATTGCGGCCGCGATTGCCCTGCTGAAGTTCAAGCGCGGGGTCATCGAAGTATTGTCCGGTTGTGGGCTGATCGGGGTGGCCGTGCACCTTCTGCGCTGAAAACAGACGTTTACAGGTTGCGCTTTCACCCCTAGTATCCAGTCAACGCGGATAGCGTGTTATCCGCCACCGACGATTTCCCCTGCTGGAAACCTGAGTCATGAGCACCGCACCGTCAGAGCACCACTTGCTGGATGTCTCATTCCTGACCCCCTCTGCAGGGGTCGTGGACGGCATTGCCTCATGAAGCGCATCGTCAACCTGCCCATGGCCCTGCGCCGCTCCAAACTGCGTCACTCCGCACGCCCGCCGGATAGCACCCTGCTTGCCTGATCGCGTCCACGACGCGTCGAGCCCCCTTACTTTTTCGCTATCGCTGCCAGAGCGCCGTGGATCTTTATCCGCCGTCGCGCCCTGGCCTGAATCCGTGCGTCCGCGGGACGCCACCGTGAGTGATGAACAATGAAATTCGCAGCCCTTGAAGACGCCCAACGCTTTTTGGCGAACAACCCCGATATCGACATGATCGAGCTGTTCATTCTCGATGCCAACGGCGTGCCGCGCGGCAAGCTGTTGCACCGCGAGGAACTGCTGGCGGTGTATGAAAGCGGTCGCCCGCTGCCCAGCACCATCCTCGGCCTGACCTTGCAAGGCGATGACGTCGAGAACTCCGGACTGGTCTGGGAGGTGGGTGACATCGACTGCCGTGCCTACCCGCTCGAAGGCAGCCTGGTGCGTTTGCCGTGGCGGCAGATTCCGACCGCGGCGGTGCAAGTCAGCATGCACCCGCAAGAAGGCATGCCGGCGAGCATCGCGGATCCACGTCACCTGCTGATCAAGGTCATCGAGCGGTTGCAAGCCGAGGGATACCACCCGGTGATGGCGTGCGAGCTGGAGTTCTATTTGCTGGACGCCAAGCGCGATCACAATGGTCGCCCGCAACCGGCGCTGGACGCTGACGGCGGTCGACCGCGACATACCCAGGTCTATGGCCTGCGTGAGCTGGAGCAGATCGAGCCTTTCCTCGCCGACCTCTATGGCGCGTGCAAACTCCATGGCATTCCGGCACGCACGGCGATTTCCGAATACGCGCCGGGGCAGGTGGAAATCACCCTGGAACACGGCGATGCCTTGCAGGCGATGGATCAGGCGGTGCGTTACAAACGCCTGGTCAAAGCCGTGGCCCACAAGCACGGCATGCAGGCGACGTTCATGGCTAAACCCTTCGATCATCTGGCGGGCACCGGCATGCACATGCACGTCAGCATCGCCGATGCCGAAGGCCGCAACCTGTTCGCGTCCGAGGACCCGGCCGGCACCCCGCTGCTGCGCACCGCCATCGGCGGCATGCTGGCGTCGCTGCTCGATTCGCTGTTGCTGTTCTGCCCCAATGCCAACTCCTACCGGCGCTTCCAGGCCAACAGCTATGCGCCGCTGGCCCCGACCTGGGGCGTCGACAACCGCACCGTCAGCCTGCGGGTGCCCGGTGGCCCGGCCAACAGCCGTCACATCGAACATCGCATCTGCGGTGCCGATGCCAACCCGTACCTGGCAGCAGCGGCGATCCTGGCTGGCATCCATCGCGGCATCAGCGAGAACCTCGACCCGGGCGAACCGGTGCAAGGCAATGGCTACGCGCAGGCCACGCAGTTGCTGCCGACCGACTGGCTGACATCACTGACGGCGCTGGAAAATTCGGTGTGGGCGCGGGATGCGTTGGGGCAGGAATTTCTGGGAGTGTACCTGGCGGTCAAACGTGCGGAGTATCGGCAGTTCATGGCTGAAGTGGGTGAGCAGGATTGGCGTTGGTACTTGACTGAGGCGTAAACCGCCATCCGCCCCGCCCTGTGGGAGCGAGCCTGCTCGCGAAAGCGGTGTGTCAGTCACTACAAGTGCTGAATGTGCCGGCCGCTTCGCGAGCAGGCTCGCTCCCACAAGGATCGCGCTGTCTCTCGACCTCATTTCGCCTGGACAAAAACATGACCCAACGCACCAACTCCTACTACACCGCCACCCTCAACCACGAAACCGATTGCCCAACCCTGCAAGGCCAGCACCGCGTCGACGTAGTCATCATCGGCGGAGGATTCACTGGCGTCGCCACGGCCGTCGAACTGGCGGAGAAAGGCCTGAAGGTCGCCATCGTCGAAAGCCACAAGATCGGCTGGGGCGCCACCGGGCGCAACGGTGGCCAGGTCACCGGCAGCCTCTCGGGCGAGGAAGCCATGCGTAAGCAGATGCGTCGCAGCCTCGGCGATGAAGTCGACGATTTCATCTGGCACCTGCGCTGGCGCGGGCACCAGATCATCGAGCAACGGGTGGAGAAATACGGCATTGCCTGCGACCTCAAGCACGGCCACCTGCACGCGGCGTACAAATCTGCCGACATGGACGGTTTGCGCAAGGACTACGACGAAGCGCTGCGCCGCGGCATGGGTGACGACGTCAGCCTGCTCGACCGCAGCCAGGTACGCGACCTGCTGCAGAGCGACCTCTACCACGGCGCGATCAAGAACACCCGCAACATGCACCTGCATCCACTCAACCTGTGCATCGGCGAAGCGCAGGCGGCAGAAAGCCTGGGCGCATTGATCTTCGAAAACAGCGAAGTGCTGGAAATCATTCACGGCGACCAACCAGGCGTGCGCACCGCCCAAGGTCGCATCGATGCCAATCAGGTGCTGCTGGCCGGTGACGTTTACCACAAGCTGGAACCGGGCAAGCTCAAGGGCAAGATCTTCCCGGCAATGGGCGGCATCGTCACCACTGCGCCGCTGGGCGACCTGGCCAAACAGATCAACCCTGAAGACCTCGCCGTCTACGATTGCCGCTTCGTGCTCGACTACTACCGCCTGACCGCCGACGGCCGCCTGTTGTTCGGCGGCGGCGCCAACTACAGCGGCAAGGATTCGCGCGACATCGCCGCCGAGTTACGCCCGTGCATCGAGCAGACGTTCCCGGCACTCAAAGGCGTGGCCATCGACTATCAGTGGAGCTGCGCGATGGGCATCGTGATCAACCGCATCCCGCAAGTGGGCAAACTCTCGGACAACGTCTGGTACTGCCAGGGCTACTCCGGGCACGGCATCGCCACCACCCACATCATGGGCGAAATCATGGGCCGCGCGATCACCGGGCAGCTTGAGCAGTACGACACCTTCGCTGCCTGCCAGCATATCCGCGTGCCCATGGGCGACCTGCTTGGCAACCCGATGCTGGCGGCGGGCATGTGGTACTACCAGATGCTGGAGCGACTGCGCTGATAGTGCGACAGCTAAAACCCGACTGTGGGAGCCTGCTCGCCTCCACAGTTTGTCTGCAGTGACTCAAGCCGCGATTCACGCGCCAGCTATCAATTCCTTCGATCTTTCAAATCACCAAGGCGAATTTTTTATTTGCGTCCGACCTGTTCAAGATGAGCGCCATCACCCCTGACTCGGATGGAAACGACATGAATATAAATTTCGCCTTCGCCTGCATGATCGTGGTTTCATTCACCATCGCGTTGGTGCACAGCTGATGGGCAACAACGCACTCCCTTTCCATCCAGAGTCTCCCCATGCTTTTTGCCCTTGTATCGAACGGCGGCCTCCTCACGCCTGAACAGCCGGATACAAGGGTGCCCTGGTGGAGCTTCAGCAAGTTTGATGAGGTTGCCAACGAAGGGGCAGTCGAAGCCGAAGTGGTAACGCACCTATCGATCGGCTAAACGAACAACTACCAAACAAGAAACCCTATCAACTCGCTGCATATTGGTAACTCAGCGCTGTAACGATCCGCAGTCTTATAACTGCATGTGGCAGACCGGTGAGTATCGGCCACCGCCTGTCGATAAAAGTCGTAACAACAGCCTCCTTATAATTCCGTGATCTAGTCTGGAGTGCACGATCGGCTGGAGCGCACTCCATGTCATTGACAGAAGAGCAAAAACCGCAACGACGCAAGGAAATGCGCCTGTTCCTGTTTCTTGTCATTTGCCTTTTCCCGTTACTTTCAGTCGCTATCGTCGGCAGTTACGGTTTCCTTATCTGGTTTTTCCAAATGCTCTACGGCCCTCCCGGACCGCCCAACTAAAAGCCCTTCAATAGAGCCTGTTGGAGTCAACCATGGACGAAATCCTGCATATCGCCAGCCTTGTGGTACTTGCCCGACCTGAACGCTTCGAAGCCGTCAAAGCCAACCTGAGACGATTGGACGGCGTGGAATTGCATCAGGAAAGTGCCGCCGGGAAACTGGTGGTAGTGCTTGAGGCCGTACACGAAAACCAGATCCTGCAACGCATCGATCAAATCAACAATCTGCCGGGCGTACTCAACGCTGCGCTGATCTATCACGAAATTCTCGATCCCGCGGGAGACAGCCAATGAGCATGTCGCGCCGAGCATTCGTCAAGGCCCAGGCCGCTGCCATTGCAGCCTCCGCGGCCGGCCTGCCGATATTCACCACTGCCAGCAACCTGGTCACCGAAGCGGACATGGTCACCCTCGACTGGAACAAGGCGCCCTGCCGTTTCTGCGGCACCGGTTGCAGCGTGATGGTCGCGACCCGGGACAACCGTGTGGTCGCCACCCATGGCGACGTCAAGGCCGAGGTCAACCGTGGGTTGAACTGCGTGAAGGGCTATTTTCTGTCCAAGATCATGTACGGCGTCGACCGCCTGACCCAGCCGCTGCTGCGCATGAAAAACGGCCGGTACGACAAGCAGGGCGAGTTCCAGCCGATCAGTTGGGACAAGGCCTTCGACATCATGGAAGAAAAATTCAAGCAGGCCTTGAAAACCAAGGGCCCCGAATCGGTCGGCATGTTCGGCTCGGGACAATGGACGGTGTGGGAAGGTTATGCCGCCAACAAGCTGATGAAGGCCGGCTTTCGCAGCAACAACATCGACCCCAATGCCCGCCATTGCATGGCCTCGGCGGTGATGGGTTTCATGCGCACCTTTGGCGCGGATGAGCCGATGGGTTGCTACGACGACATCGAAGCCACCGACGCCTTTGTGTTGTGGGGCTCGAACATGGCGGAGATGCATCCGATCCTGTGGAGCCGCGTCACCGACCGGCGCCTGAGCTATCCGCACGTGAAAGTCGCGGTGCTGTCGACCTTCGAACACCGCAGCTTCGAACTGGCCGACATCCCCATGGTGTTCAAGCCGCAAACCGACCTGCTGATCCTCAACTACATCGCCAACCACATCATCGAAAGTGGCGCGGTCAATCAGGATTTCATCAGCAAGCACACGCGCTTCGCCAAGGGCGCCGACGATATCGGCTACGGCTTGCGCCCGGATAACCCGCTGGAAAAACAGGCGAAGAACGCCGACAAGGCCAATACCTGGACGGACATGTCCTTCGAGCAGTTCGCCGAGTTCGTCAAACCCTACACCCTGGAACGCACGGCGAAAGAAACCGGGGTTGCGCCTGATCGCCTCAAGTCGTTGGCCGAACTCTATGCCGACCCCAACCGTAAAGTCGTGTCCTTCTGGACCATGGGTTTCAACCAGCACACCCGCGGAGTTTGGGCCAACAACCTGATCTACAACATCCATTTGCTCACGGGCAAGATCAGCGAACCGGGCAACAGCCCCTTCTCGTTGACCGGCCAGCCATCCGCCTGTGGCACTGCTCGCGAGGTCGGGACTTTCTCCCACCGCCTGCCCGCCGACATGGTGGTGACCAACCCCAAGCACCGCGCCACCGCGGAAAAAATCTGGAAGCTGCCCGCCGGCACCATTCAGGAGAAAGTCGGCTTTCATGCGGTGCAACAAAGCCGCATGCTCAAGGACGGTGTGCTCAACGTGTACTGGACCCAGGCCAGCAACAACATGCAGGCCGGGCCCAACATCATGCAGGAAGTGTTGCCGGGCTGGCGCAACCCGGACAACTTCGTGATCGTCTCGGACGTCTACCCCACCGTTTCCGCCCAGGCCGCCGACCTGATCCTGCCCAGCGCGATGTGGGTGGAAAAGGAAGGCGCCTTCGGCAACGCCGAGCGCCGCACGCAGTTCTGGCATCAGTTGGTCAGCGCGCCGGGAGACGCCAAGTCCGACCTGTGGCAGTTGGTGGAGTTTTCCAAACGCTTCAAGACCGATGAAACCTGGCCCGCGGAGTTGCTGGCCAAGGCCCCGGAGTACAAGGGCAAAACCCTGTTCGAAGTGTTGTTCAAGAACGGCCAGGTCGACGAGTTTCCCGTCGAGCAAATCGAGACCGGCTACAAGAACGATGAAGCCAAGGCCTTTGGTTTCTACCTGCAAAAGGGCCTGTTCGAAGAGTACGCGCAGTTTGGTCGCGGTCATGGCCATGACCTCGCGGCCTTCGATCGCTACCACAGCGAACGCGGCCTGCGCTGGCCGGTGGTCGATGGCAAGGAAACCCGCTGGCGCTACCGCGAGGGACTCGACCCCTATGTGGAAACGGGCAGCGAAGTGCAGTTCTATGGCTACCCGGACAAGAAGGCGATCATCTTCGCCCTGCCCTACGAGCCACCGGCCGAAGCGCCGGACGCCGACTTCCCGTTCTGGCTGAGCACCGGCCGGGTCCTGGAGCATTGGCACACGGGCACCATGACCCAACGGGTGGAAGAACTGTACAAAGCCGTGCCCGACGCGCTGGTCTACATGCACCCCGAGGATGCCAAGGCCATGAACGCACGCCGTGGCAGCGAAGTGAAGCTGATCAGCCGCCGCGGGGAAATCCGCGCCCGCATCGAAACCCGCGGGCGCAACAAACCGCCGCGCGGCCTGGTGTTCGTGCCGTTTTTCGATGCCAACAAGCTGATCAACAAGGTCACGCTCGACGCCACCGACCCGATCTCCAAGCAGACCGACTACAAGAAATGCGCGATCCGCATCGAGTTGATCAGCGTGGCTTGAGGAGAACCGCCATGACTTTTCGAATCCTGCCGTTGTTCCTGCTTGCCGTGATGGGCACTTTTTTGGGCGCTGCGATCGCCGCCGAGATTGATTACCCCCTGGATGCACCGGGCCCGGACGGACGGCGGCCAGGCGGCACCCTGACGCAAAACGCGCCAGCGCCGCCCCTGGCCGACGATGAAAACAAGGACCTCAAGCGCGAGCGCAACTACCCTGACCAGCCACCGACCATCCCGCACAGCATTCGCGGCTATCAGATCGACAAGAACGGCAACAAGTGCCTGTCCTGCCACAGCCGGGCCAACAGTCCACGCAGCCAGGCGACGATGATCAGCATCACCCACTACATGGACCGCGACGGCCAGGCGCTGGCGGCTGTCTCACCGCGTCGCTACTTTTGCAACCAGTGCCATGTGCCGCAAAAAGATGTGCTGCCACTGGTGGGCAACAGCTTCGAGACCATCGACAAAATCCTGCAAGACGACGCCAACGCTGCGCAGAAACGTTGAGGAGGCGCCATGAAAGCACTGTTCGCCCTACTTAAGGACTACTGGGGCATCCTCTGTCGGCCGAGCGTTTATTTCAGCCTGGGATTCCTGACGCTGGGCGGTTTCATCGCCGGGATCATTTTCTGGGGTGGGTTCAACACGGCACTGGAGCTGACGAACACCGAGAAGTTCTGCATTTCCTGCCACGAAATGCGCGACAACGTGTTTGTCGAATTACAGGACACCATCCACTACACCAACCGCTCAGGCGTGCGCGCGAGCTGCCCGGATTGCCACGTACCCCATGAGTGGACCCACAAGATCGCGCGTAAAATGCAGGCTTCGAAGGAAGTCTGGGGCAAGCTTTTCGGCACCATCGACACCCGCGACAAATTCCTCAACCTGCGCCGTGAGCTGGCGGAACACGAATGGGCCAGGCTCAAGGCCAACGACTCGCGCGAATGCCGCAATTGCCACAACTTCGAATTCATGGACTTTACCCGCCAGGGCAAACGGGCAGCGGCCATGCATTCCACGTCATTGGCCAAGGGCGAGGCCACCTGCATCGACTGCCACAAGGGCATTGCGCACAAGCTGCCGGATATGAGCGGTGTCAAAGGCTGGTAGCGGTTCAGTTGCTCGCCACATGATCCACTGGACCGGTGGTCACCAGTGTCTGCAACGACGCATCGAACTGTTTCAACGCCTTCACTTGCAACTCGGTCTGCTGATTGATTTGCGCGGCAATCTGTGGCGCGGCTTTGCCATGCACCCACACCGAGGGCATCTGCTCGGCACGTGAACCTTGCGCCTGGCCGATGTACTGCAGGTTCGAATCGTAGAACCTGGCCACAAACCGCGCCTCAACCTGACTATTGCGTTTGGACACCAGACGACTGAAAGTGTCGAGCATCACCACCACGTCCGGATGAGCCTGAAGCGCCGCATCGAGGTTGTCATAGACCGTCACCGCGGCGAACTCCTTCTGCAACGACGTCATCAACCAACCAATCGCCCGTTGCGGGTCGGAACTGTCGACGAACGCCTGGCTGATTCGCTTATCCAGCCCGGGGTTTTGCGCCCCCTTTACCGCCACCGCGTGATAGCTCTCGAGATATTGCTGGGTGTTGAGCGTGTTTTCGCTGTAGAGCACCGCGACCTTTTGCGCGTGTTGCAAACGCACAGTGCTGTCGGCAATCGGCAGGAAACGGCAGGACGCATCGCCAGCCATGGCCGGTGCGGTTGCAGCCACACTGGCGCTGAACAGGGCGAAAAAAGCCAGCAGGGTCGAGATTCTCATCGCGCTTATTCCTTCAATGGCGAGATCGGTATGGCGCTATCTTCCTCCCTTGGCGGAAAAACAGAACTTGCATTCCTTGATGATGGGTATCGAGCGAATGAATGGTTGCTATGACGCTGCCTGCTCGCCTGTTTTCCCGCAGGCTCCCGCCTGGGGCACCAGTTGGATATCGACACGCCGGTTGGCCGCGCGCCCGGCCTCGCTGTCGTTGCTGGCGATCGGCTGGCTGTCGGCAAAGCCCTGAACCGCGAAGCAGCTGTCGGGAATATCGCCCATCCGCTGCATCCAGCCGCGCACGGCCGAGGCCCGAGCGTGGGACAGCTGCAGGTTTTGTTCGGCATTGCCCTTGGCGTCGCTGTGCCCGGCAATGACGATCAACCAGTCAGGTTGGGCCTTGATGTCGACCAGGGCGCTGATTAATACCTTGGTCGAGCCGGGCTTGAGTTCGGCGCTGCCGGGGGCGAAGAGGGAGAGGCTGTCGAGGCGTACGGGCTCGGGCACCCTGGGTGGCGCCTCGAAAACGCTGGTCAGGCGATTAATACCCTCCTTGTCCGGGCTCGCCAGCCAGGTCGTCCAGAAGGCGCCCGCGGCCAAGGTAATCATCGCGGCGGCGGCGAACAGCCAAGGGCCAAGCCGTCGCGCCTGCTTCTGTTGACCGCCAGCCAACACGACAGGCATCGGCGGCGTCGGCAGGACCACAATTGGCATCGCCGGGAGCGGTTGCGGCAGTCTTGCCGACAATGCCACCGCGTCGAACAACGAGTGGGGCTGCGTGTGGGTCTGCGCCAGCCTCTGTAGCAGACCTTCGACTTGCTGACGCAGCGCTTGCAATGTGCCCGGCGAATGCTGTGCCTGTCGATTCAGCCGTGCGTGCAAGCACTCCAGTGCCGCGCCCAGTTGAGCGATCGCTGGCAGCCCCCAGGGTTGCGGCTCCAGGCTGCGCAGCAGGGGCTGCAGGCGCGCGAACAGCCAAGCCAGGATTTCCAGGCGCGCCGGCTCCATCGCCGGCCACAGCGTTGCCCATTCGCAGACCAGCGCCTCGACCAGCGCGATCCCCTGGACCATATCTTCCAGACCGTGGAGGTGACTACGGGCCAGTACGAATGCAGCGGCTGTTTGCAACTCCGCCCCGTTGCGCTGGAACAACACCAGGCACAATTGTTCCACCTTGACCCAATCCACATCGGGGCAGGCCGGATGGCTCAGTCTGGCTAACTCTTCACGCAGTGCCTTGAACTCAATGAAGGCGCTTGGGTCGCCGCCAAGCCTGATTCGCATCTCAAACAACGCTGTCATTGCGCATTCCTTTGGTTAATCAATTCCCGACATCGATAGATAGTGCTGTCGCTTCAAGTGACGTACCAGGACATGGCCGCCTGGTGTGAGCGTGGTGCCGAAGGTCAGTCGACGGCCCCCCTTGAGTTGCACTTCGAGGCTGTACTCCAGATGACCCGGTCGGGTCTGGGGCAGCAGCTCGATGCCAATCGTGCCCAGGCGCGGCTCGTACTTGGCCAATGTGTCGGCCATGGCACTCATCAGTCCATGTGCCGTCCCCGGCAGGCCCTGCAGAATCTTGCCCATGTCCGGCAGGCCATAATCGGGCAGATGGTCGAGCGCACCGGCCCGGCTGTTTAAGATGCGGCGCAGGTTGTCCAGCACCGACAGCGTGCACTGATCCTCATCGGCGACCAGGTGCAGATCCAGTTCGCCGTCGAAATTCTGCAGAAGCGTCTCGTACAACGAGGGATTGAGATCGCTCATCCGTCACTCCTTGGCCAGTGGGCGCAGGGTCAGTCGGTTATCCCCCAGTTCGATCACCCGCACCCGGTCCGGGTCGAGGTCATCGCGTGCCAGGGTCAGGCGCCAGGTATCGGCTCGGTTATCGAACTCACGGAACAATGCGACCACGGCGATATAGCGTGCCTGCTTGTCCAGGGGGATGTTCAATTGCACACCCTGGTCGGGCTTGACCACCAGGGTTCGTTTGTCCAGCAGGTCCGCACTCAATACGTGCTCGTCCTGGCTGAGCAAGCTATCGTAGTTGGCCTTTTCCAGCACCTTGCGGTCACGCAGTTGATAAACCCGCACCAGGGTCGGCACGGACAACGCGTTCATGTCGATCCCGGCAGTGTTCAGCGCCGCGCGCCCGCTGAGGTCCAGGTGCAGGGTTTTCACCTGCTTGTAGAAGATCGCCTCGGTGGTCGAGGTCGTCGCATCTGTCACGCTCTGGGTTACCCCGCAAGCGCTGAGCAATACACCGAACGCGGTGACCCCCAATGATTTAGAAACTGTACGCGACATGCTGTGTCTCCCTGTCCTGGCGGTTTTTCTGCAGGCCTTGATAGCGGCCCAGATTGATCGTGATGGTGGTGCTTTCGCAGGCCTGCCTGGCATCACTGCCCAGGCCCAGGACCGCGGTCATGCCCAGCAACACCTGCGCTCGTCCCAATAGCGGTTGCGGCAGGCTGTGCAGGGGCAACGATAACTGCAGCTTTACCGTGCAACGCCAGCCCAGGTACACGCGCAGCAATACCAAAAGATCGTTGTACAACTGGCCACCCGGCAGCCAGCCACGGGCCTCGTCCCGGTCTTCGGTGAACAGCGAAAGATGCAACTGACTGTTGGCGTCGTAGCCGACAGCGCCCAGGGTTGTGCCCTGCGACAAGCGCACCGGATGCTCGGCGGACAGGCTCGCCGGCTGCGCCAGCAGCACTTTCTGCGGCCAGTGTGGCGTTACCTGCGTCCGGGTTTTGCGAGCCAGCAACTTCACCAGCGCAGTAATGCCTTCGGCGTTGCGAGTGGGCAGTCGCATCACGCTGAGCAAGGCGAGGAAGCGCGATATCGGCGTGGCAACCTGGCTGGCTGTTCCGGGTATGCCCAGGCCGATCAGTCCCAGCAGGCATTGCGAAGTTGCATCCGTACCACCGGCTTCGAAGGCGGCCGGATAGGAGTACTTGCGCCATATCCGGTAGAACTGGGTAAAGATCCGGTGGTTGAAAATGTCGAGGAACGCTTCAAGCGCCTCGTGTCCCTCGCGTCGCTGGGCGATATCGTCCAGAAAAGCCGTCGGCAATGGCGAGTCCACGCCGTACAGACCCAACAGGCGCGTGCGCACCGTGGGCGGACGCCAAGGATGCTTATCGTCGGTTTCAATGGCCTTCAGTTCACCGGCAGGGAAGCCCATGCCCGGGTCTGGCCGAAAGCGCACCGGATCATCCGCGGGTGACGTGGTGCTGCCCAGTGGCGGGTGATCGGGCAGCGCCTGTTCAAGCAACTGGCAGAAGCGATACAGATTCGCCTCGGCCACCTGCCCCTTCAGGGCTTCGAGTAAACCGCTGGCTTTCAGCCGGGAATACGCTGACTGTGGTTCTCGTTCCATCGCAGGCACTTTCCAGTAGGTTGCAGGATCAGCGTGAGCTGGTTGTAGAGGTGGATGTCGGCGTACAGGGCGAAGAAGCGATTGAGCATTTCGCCGAACAGGCTGATGTCGCCCTCACCGCTGAAGCCGTTGGCATCCAGGGTGACTTCGATATCCACCCCGCGCAGCAGAAAGCCTCTTTCGAAGCGCTGGACCAGGTGGTGGCCGACCTCGACAATCGCCGCCAGGCGACGTCTGTTCAGCTCACTGCCCGTCCAGTCATACAACGCCAGCGTGCCGCGCAGCACTTCGGCATTGTCGAGCATCGGCAGGAAGTTCGACCCAAGATGACTCAGCACCCGCCAGTGGAAGCGGTCGCGGTTGGGCGGATAGCACGGCAAGGTCGGCGCACACAAGTTGCGCACCCGCAAGTCGACCTGGATCGATTGCACCGGCGTATCGAGCAAAGTTCCTTGCAGTGCCTTGCGCGGCAGTTGGCCGTGGGTGCCGGTCAAGCGCAGCGACAGGCTTTCGCTGCTGTCCAGCCGATCCTGATCGAAACCTGCGCCACCCAGGATCAGCCAAGTGTCATGCAGACCATTGGGGCCACGCTTGAGTCGTGTATGGAAATACCGCTCCGGCGCTTCATCACGCAACATGCCGCCCTTGTGACGAAAGCTGGTGAATGGCACGTATTCGTGGCGTACGGCGCTCTTCGAGCCGCTGACCCGATCCACCGAATAAATCTCCGTATGCCCGTCCTGCAAGCGCATGGGACGAAGCAGGTAATCTGTTTGCAGGGGCGCCAGGGTCATTGGGTCGGACTCAAGCGTGAACAGATTGATCACTGGCACGCAATGCAGGCGAATGTGCTCGGCGCTCGGAATGAACGCCTGGGGCAACGGCTCGCGCAGCACCACCTCGAGTTCGAACCAGGGGGTATTCGGTGGCAGCTCCAGGCGCTCGAGCCCGCAGAGGGTCACGAACATGAACTTCTCGCGAAAGGTGAAATACTCCAGCAGCAACTGATAGCCACTGAAGGCACTGTCGCCCTTGGGCCACAGGCGATCCTCGTCACCGAATCCCTTGGGCGAAAAATGACCCTCCAGCAGAGAGCGGCCCGTCTGGTCAGGCAGGCGTACATACAAGGCTTGAGCGTTGAGGGTCAGCGCCTGATGCAGCGCACTGGCCAGCGCCGCATCGGCATTGAGGTACAACGGCAGGCGGCTCAGGTCGATCTCGCTGGCGTTGACCATTGCACCACAGGCAAAACGCAGTCTCAGCAGCGAGCGACCGTCCGGTTCATGGGCCACCTGCACGCGCTCCAGGGCCAGCGGCTGTAATGTCAGCCCTTGGGTGGTGGTATAGCGGCAACGGGTGCGCAATGGTCCGATGGGTTGCGACAGCACTTCGAAACCGCTGCCGATGTGCTCGCTGCGCTTCATCTGCGCGAGCTCGGGCAGCAACTCGACAATCGAGAGCGACGGTATGGTGCGCAGGTAATGTGGCCAGAGCAGGCTGACCAGTCCTTCGGTCAGCTCCGGCAGGTCATCGTCGAGCTTTTCGCGCAACCGCCCCATCAGGAAGGCAAACCCTTCAAACAGCCGCTCCACATACGGGTCGCGCGCGCCCGACTTGTCGAGGTTCAGTTGGGCCGCCCGGTCGGGATAAGCCTCTGCGAACTCCTTGCCAGCCTCGCGCAGGTAGCGCATTTCGGCCTCGAAATACTGCAATGTCAGATTGTCGATGCTCAAAGTTAGAATCCTGATCAATGAGGTTTAGCCACAGAGCACTGCGGCACGTACCGGGTCGACTGCCACCAGCGCTGCCAGCAGCGCCTCCATGCGCCGGGTCAGGCTGGGCTTGTCCGCGTCATTGCGTTGAACCTTCAGGCGCAACAGCTTGAGCAGGCGCGCCTTGACCTCGAAACTCAGCTCCGTTTCCCATTCGGCCAACCCATGACGTTGTCCACTGGCATCCAGTTCGCCGAGCAGGTGAATGGCCAGTTCGCTCTTGCCGTATTGCTCGGCCACCCGCGCCATCAACAGGCGCAACAACCAGCGTTGGCGGCCGGTATGGATGCCCGGACGCGCGGCCAGCCAGGCCAATGAGTGCTCGACGCCATCGCTGTCGGCCTGGGCCAGCGCTTCGCCTTCCAATGACAGGATCCCGGGGTCCTCGCCGGTTGCGGCAACGGTCGGCGCCGGTAGCCATTGCTGAGGCCGATTGCCACAGACGTGCTGGCTGATCCACTCGCGTGTCACCTCGTCCGCCAAGGGCGAGCCATCGTTCCAGCACAACGCCTCCAGCCCCGGCAAGCGCTCGAGGAACATGCCCAGGTCGCGCTTGGCAATGTCGGCCCAGCTGTCCTGTGGCGCGGGTTGTTTGATCAGTGCCTGGTACAGGTACCACTGCAAATCCAGCCAGAAATGGTTCACACCCTCGGCGTAGATCCGCTCCACCAGATCCAACAGTTCATTGAAGCTCTGTTGCAGGTGCAGGCGCTTGAGTTGTGCGCGGTATTCGCCACGGGGGGGTGCCAGGCGCGTCTTGCCACTGGCGTCCTGCAGTGGTGCTGCATGCACGGTATCCCAGCGCAGGCTTTTCATCAGGCGATGAGCCGCCAACCAACCCTGGGATTGTTCGCGCAAATAACCTGCCAACGCTCGACCGCTGTCCAGCAAATCGCGCCCGGATCTGATGACCGTCGCGTCGGGGGCAGCCGCTCGCGCGTTCGTCTCGTGGCTGGCGCTGTTCTGCGGTACCAGCGCGTCGACCCCGCCCGATTGCGCCAGCCGCGCAGACAACGCGGCATATAGCGCGCCGAGGTCGGGACGCTGATCCTGGGGCCAGGCGGCCAACTCACGCTCCAGCCAGGCCAGCGCCGCAACCGTGCGCTCGGCTTCGTCCCTGACCACCTCGGGGTAGCGCGACAGAGTATCGAGCACCTTGCTGCTCGCCAGCCACTCCAGCGCCATTTTCCGGCTGTGGGGACGCGCGGGCAGCACCAGGGCGGCATAGCGTTCCAGCAATGCGGCCAACAGGTTCAGGCCGTCGGCCAAGCCTGCTTCGCCATCCCTGTGCAAGCGTGCCCATATGTAATACGTGACTACCCGCAGATCCTTGGACGATCCGGCAAGCAGCGTCTGCGCCAGGTGAATGACCTGTTCGATATCGGCCCCGGACAGTTTGTTGACCTCCTCACGCATGCGTTGGAAGTCATCGTCGCAGGCCGGGTCTTCGCCTACGGGCAAGTCCGCGTTGATGGGCTGCAACCAGGATTGCCAGTGCGCTGCCTGCGCTCGGGCAAGGCCCAAGGCATCGCGCGCTCCCAGGCAACGTTCGATCAATCGCTCCAGGCTCATTCAAACCTCCCGTTCATTGCATAGGGCACAGCTTTCTCGTCCTTGCCGAGAAAAATCTGCGTCGGCAACTTAAAGCCACGCAACTTCAGCAACGCCAACGGCCCCGCCCCCAGTTCGGTGCGTAAATACCAGGTCAGGC
>NZ_JBXAHO010000062.1:0-21749 GCF_058795195.1 Pseudomonas sp. GW823-FHT06B06
TGCTCCGTGGGTCGCCGCGATGGGCCGTCCCTGGCCCAGCGCGGCTAAACCGGCGTCCTGCCGGTTTACCCACTGCGTAATGCCTGCGTTCGGCCTTCGTGGTTAACGGGGCGCCTGCGATCAACAGCAAAGCGAGGCGGCCTTAAAGCCGACCTGACTTTGACGGCTGTACCTGGATCACCTGTAGGAGCGAGCATGCTCGCGAAAAACCCGAGGGTGCCGCGGGGCATCTGGTTTAACGCGTTATCGTTCACGACCATCGCGAGCATGCTCGCGAAAAACCTGAGGGCACCACGGGGTGTCAGGCTCCCCGCGTCATCGTTAACCTCCATCGCGAGCATGCTCGCTCCTACAGGCTCTTCCAAATAACTCGCTGTAAAAGCGAAACACTAAGTGGCCGTTACCGCAGGAACGGATATGTACACCTGAAAGACAAATTATCGTCTGCCAGGACGCCTTCGCCGACAAGCCAACTCCCCCCCTGCAGGTCGAGGGCTTCAGCTTCCCCAGACTTTCTGCGCCTTCGGCGCTTCAGCAAGAATTGCATCCACCGCCGCGCCGATCTCTTCGACTTTCCACAACGCGCCCTTGTCGCAGGTAACGCCCGTGCGCCAGCCATCGCCCAGGGAGATGCGACCGCCCTGGCTTTCGAAGACCTGGCCGGTGACGTGGGCCGACGCCGGGCTGCCCAGCCACACCACCAGCGGCGCGACGTTCTCTGCAGCCCAGGCGTCGAAGCTGCCGTCCTCGGGTTTCTTCACCACGTCGGGCATGGCGCTCTCGGTCATCGAGGTGCGTGCGGCCGGCGCCAGTGCGTTGGCAGTGACGCCATAGCGCGCCAATTCCGCCGCCTGCACCAGGGTCAGCGAGGCGATTCCGCCCTTGGCCGCCGAATAATTGGACTGCCCCACCGAGCCCTGTAACCCGGCGCCGGAGCTGGTGTTGATGATCCGCGCGTCCACCGGCGTGCCGGCCTTGGCCAGGTCGCGCCAGCGGCGGCCGAGGATGTTGGCCAGGCAATAATGGCCCTTGAGGTGGACGCGCATGACCATGTCCCAGTCTTCTTCACTGAGGCTGATGAACATGCGGTCGCGCAACACGCCGGCGTTGTTGATCAGCACATGCACTTCACCGAACGCCGCCAGTGCCGCATCGACGATGCGCTGCGCGGTGGCCAGGGTGGTGATGTCATCGCTGTTGGCGATGGCCTGGCCACCGTTGGCGCGAATCTCCCCTGCCACATCTTCTGCGGCCTCGGCGCGAATATCGTTGACCACTACATTGGCCCCTTGCGCGGCGAACGCCAGCGCGTAGGCGCGACCGAGGCCACCGCCGGCCCCGGTGATGATCACGGTGCGGTCTGCACACATAGCCATGTTTGACTCCTTGAGAATTTGTGTGGCCGCGCGCCCGAAGCGGCGGCCCGCATGAAAAATTACAGGCGTTCGATAATGGTCACGTTGGCCTGCCCGCCGCCTTCACACATGGTTTGCAGGCCGTAGCGACCGCCGCTGCATTCCAGTTCGTTGAGCAGCGTGGTCATCAAGCGTGCGCCGGTGGCGCCCAGCGGATGACCGAGGGCAATCGCGCCGCCGTTGACGTTGGTGCGCGCCGGGTCGTAATCGAGCTCCTTGGCCCAGGCCATGACCACCGAGGCGAAGGCTTCGTTGATCTCGACCCGATCGATGTCGCCCATGCTCAGGCCACTCTTGGCCAAGGCCCGGCGGGTGGCGGCGATCGGTGCGGTGAGGTGCCAGATCGGATCGTCACCGAGCACCGTCAGGTGATGAATCCGCGCCCGTGGCGTCAGGTCGTAGCGCTTGAGCGCCGCCTCGGACACCACCAGCAGTGCCGCCGAGGCGTCGCAGGTCTGGCTGGACACGGCGGCGGTGATCGACGGGAACTGCGGGTCCACCGGTTGCAACTCGGCCATCTTCGCCAGGCTGCTGTGACGCGGCGTTTCATCCACCGCCAGACCTTGGCAGCTGACGATTTCCCGGGCGAATCGGCCACTGGCGATGGCCGCCAGGGCGCGTTCGTGGCTCTGCAAGGCAAAGGCTTCCATCTGCTCGCGGCTGATCTGCCAATGATCGGCGATCCGTTGCGCGGCGTAGAACTGGTTGACGGGCTGCTGGCCAAACCGCGCACGCCAGCCAACGCTGCCCGAGAACGGATCGGCAAAGCCCAGGGGCTGGCCGGCCAGCATCGCGGAGGAAATCGGAATCTGGGTCATCGTCTGTACCCCACCCACCGCGACCACATCCTGGGTGCCGCTCATGACCGCCTGCGCGGCGAAATGCAGCGCCTGTTGCGACGAACCACACTGACGATCCACGGTGGTGCCGGGCACCGTCAGCGGCAAGCCGGCAGCCAGCCAGCTGGTGCGGGCGATATCGCCAGCCTGGGAACCGATGGTGTCGACGCAACCGAATATCACGTCGTCATAGTCTTCGGCGGGGATCACGTTGCGCGCCACCAGCGCCTTGAGCACATGGGCGCCCAGGTCAATGGCGTGGATCTCGCTCAATGAGCCCTTGCGTTTGCCGGTGGGGCTGCGCAGTGCATCAACAATGTAGGCCTGTGCCATGACTCATTCCTCGAAAGTATGCCCCGGCCCCAGGCCGGTGGCGTCGGCGAACAGGTAGTCGCTGACACGGGTTTTGTGAAAGCCGCGGTCGCCCCAGGACGCATCGAGGGCCCAGGCGCGTTTCATGAACATCTGCAAATCCACCTCCCAGGTGTACCCCATCGCACCATGCACCTGGATACCCTTGCGCGCGGCGAGCCAGCTCGCTTCGTTGGCCGCCAGGCGCGCTTGCGAGACCCAGGCGCCCGCGTTGACGTCACCCCGCGCCAAGGCATGGGCCGCGCGGTACAGCACCGGCTTGGCCTGTTCGATGTAGCGGGCGACATCGGCGAGGTGATGCTTGACCGCCTGGAAGCTGCCGATCGGCTTGCCGAACTGTTTGCGCTGGGCCACGTAGTCCACCGACAGGTCGAGCATGCGCTGCGCCAGCCCCAGCAGTTGCCCGGCCACCGACAGTGCACCGCGGTCCAGCAGGTGCGCCTGCAAGGTCCGTCCCTGCTCGCCACTGGCCACGCAGGTGGTCGGCGACGGAGTCCAGGTCACCCGCCCCAGGCGTCGCGAGGCATCGATGCTCGGGTGGTTTTCCACCTCGACCTCGGAGCGCGGCACCACATGGATGTCATCGCCATCGGTGAGGATCAACACTTCGGCCAATTGCGCATCACTGACCAGCGCATTGACTGGATGACTGATCGCCAGGCGCAAGCTGCCATCGGCGATACGCGGCAACAGGTCGGCGCGGGCCGGATGCTGCGCCGGCAGAGCGGCGAGCAAGCCGCTGGCGACATAGGCGGTGTCGGCCAATGAGTCGGGAATGGCGTAGTAACCCAGCTCCTGGGTCATCAGGGCCCAGGTCACATCGTCCATGCCCAGGCCGCCTTCGGCCTCGGGCACCGACAAGGCGGTCAGGCCCTGGCCGGCGATCTTGTTGCGCAGGTCGCGGGAGCGCCCGGCATCGGTCTCCCAGATTTCCCGGAGCATTTCCGGGGCGGCTTCGGTCATCAGGAAACGACTGATGGCTTCGTGGAACGCCAACTGGTCATCGTTGAAAGTGAAGTCCATGGCGGTTCCTTATTTCGGCAAACCGAGCATGCGCTCGGCAATGATGTTGCGCTGGATTTCGTTGGTGCCGGCATAGATCGGCCCGGACTGGGCAAACAGGAAACCCTCCAGCCAACCCGCCGCATCGCCCGCCTGCGCGCCTTTTGCAACCAGCTCGCCGCGCGTACCGAGAATGCGCATGGCGGTCTCGTGCATCTTCAGGTCCAGCTCCGACCAGATGATCTTGTTGATGCTTGATTCGGCGCCGATCTGCTCGCCCCTGCTCAAGCGTCCCACGGTGTGGTAGGCCGACAACGCATAGGCCTCGGCACCCATCCAAGTCTCCAGCACGGCATCGCGCAGGCCCGGATCGCGGTCGGCGCTGGCGCGGTTGGCCTTGTACAGCTCGACCAGCTTGCGTGCCGTGGCCTGGAAGCGCGCCGGTGAACGCAGTAGCAGGCCGCGCTCGAAACCAGCGGTGGCCATCGCCACGTGCCAACCCTGCCCCTCGGCGCCGATGCGGTTGGCCACCGGCACCCGCACGTCGTCGAAAAACACCTCGGCGAAAGCGTCCTTGCCGTTGAGCGCCTTGATCGGGCGAATGCTCACCCCCGGCGTATCGAGCGGCACCATGATGAAGGACAGGCCGTGGTGACGGGCCGACCCCGGCTCGCTGCGGAACAGGCCGAACAGCCAGTCGGCGTAGATCGCCCGGGTCGACCAGGTTTTCTGCCCGTTGATCACGTAATGGTCGCCGTCGAGCAGCGCTTTGCTGGTGATCGCCGCCATGTCGGAGCCGGCGTTGGGCTCCGACCAGCCTTGCGCCCACATGTCCAGGCTGGCCGCCATGCGCGGCAGGAAACGCTGCTTCTGCTCCGGGGTACCGAATTCCATCAGGGTCGGGCCCAGCAACAGCTGGCCGTTCTGGTTGACGCGCATCGGCGCGCCGGCACCGTAATACTCTTCTTCGAAGATCAGCCACTCGATCAAATCGCTGCCGCGACCGCCCAGTTCGGCTGGCCACATCACCATCGACCAGCGGCTCTCGAATAGCGTGGCCTCCCAGGCGCGGTGCTGCTCGAAGCCTTCGCGGGTGTCGTAGCTGGCCAAGGGTTCACGGGGCACATTGGCCGCCAACCAGGCCCGTACTTCGGCGCGGAAGGCGTTTTGCTTGGAGGTATAAGTCAGGTCCATGGCGTTATCTCAGAACTTGGCGTCGCGTTTTTCGACGAAGGCCCGCCGCGTTTCCGCGGAGTCCGGGCTGCTGTAGGCCTGCATGGTGAAGCCCTGTTCCCAGCGGTATTTATCTTCCAGGTTGCCGTCTTCGATACCGTTCAAGGCTTCCTTGGCAATGCGGATCATGCCCGGGCTCTTCTCGGCGATTTTCGCCGCGATGCCCAAGGCGGTTTCGCGCAACTGGTCCTTGCTGACAATGCGTTCGATAAAGCCGTACTGCAGGGCTTCAGGGGCGCCGATGCTGTCCCCGGTAAAGAACAGGTAACGAACTTTTTGTACCGGGAACAGCCGTTGCAAGTGCGCACCGCCGCCCATGGCGCCACGGTCGACTTCGGGCAGAGCGAAGGTCGCGCATTCGGAGGCGACGACGATGTCCGCCGCCCCGGTGATGCCGATACCACCGCCCAGGACAAAACCATGGACCGCGACAATCACCGGCACCGGGTTGCGGTGCACGGCCTTGAAGGTGGCGTAGTTACCGGCGTTGACCTCGACGATTCGCTCCGGATGCTTGTCCAGTTCCTTGATGTCGACACCGGCGCAAAAACCGCGGCCTTCGGCGCGGATCACGATCACCCGCACCTCGGGATTGGCCCCGAGCGCTTCGATCTGTCGCGCCAGGGCATGCCATTCCTGGCTGTCGAGGGCATTAACCGGTGGCTTGGCGATCACCAGTTCAGCGATCCCCTGATTGAGTTGTGTCGTAAATGCCTGGTTCACAGGGGTTCTCCGATACTGGCGGGTTGATTCGTGGCGTGTGTCTGGCTGCGTGCCAGGAGCGCATCCAGGCAGTGCTGGGCCTCGCTGGCGATGCCTTCGATGACTTCGCGGCAACTGAGCAATTCGCCAATGGCTGCGGCGACCTGGCCGCTGGGCAGGATGCCCTCGTCCGGAGCGCCATCGACCATCGAGCGCTGCAACAGCACCGGCTGGTTGGCGGCCATCACCACCTGCGACAGTTGCGAGGGGTCTTCACGCAATGCGCGCAGGAAGACTGCAGCCATGTGCCCCAGGCTCATGCCGGTCTGCTGCTTCCACTGCCACGCGCTGCCCAGGGCTATGCGCAGGCGACCGAAGGGGCCCGCCTGTTCCAGGTGATTGATGAAGCGGTTTTCGATCATCCGGTGGCGCATGCCATCCACCGCCGTGGTCACGCGCACCAACTGCGGATCGTTGACCTTCAGGTAACGTTCGAGGGTCGCGGCCGGTGTCGGCGATTCGCGGGTCATGAGGAACCGCGTGCCCATGGCGATGCCGGCACCACCGGCAGCGAGCACCGAGGCCAGGCCACGGCCGGTGGCGAATCCTCCGGCCGCGATCACCGGTACCTTGACCGCCGCCAGCACCTGGGGCAGCAGGATCGAACTCGGTACGCCGCCAGTATGGCCGCCGCCCTCACCGCCCTGGATGGTGATCATGTCGGCGCCCAGTTCCACGGCCTTGAGCGCATGCTTGAGGGCGCCGACAGTTGGAATGCACAGCACCTTGGCCGCCTTGAAGCGGGCGATGGTCTGTTTGTCCGGACCGCGCCCGTAACTCACGGCGCGCAGACGGTACTTGATCGCCAGGTCGACGCACTGCGCGGCGTTGTCCTGGAACATATGGAAATTGAGCCCGAAGTTGCTGGCGCCAGTGGCGTCGATCACCTTGCGGATTTCGCCTTCCAGTTCGTCGGCCGCGATGGTCGCGCCAGCCAGGAAACCGAAGCCCCCGGCCTGGGTCGTGGCGATCACCAGGTTGGCGTCGGCGACCCACCCCATGGCGGTCTGCACGATCGGGTAACGGCAACCGAGGGCCTCGGTCAGTGGTGTATCCAGCCAGCGGTTCATTGGCTTTTGTCCTCGGCCTGCTTGTTGGCCCGGGCCATGCCCTTGGCGTCGAAGCCGCCCAGTTTGTCGCCGGACAACAGCTCGTTATGGGCATGGGCAAAGTGATGCCAGGCGAACACGGCATCCATCGCCGTGCGTTTGCCTTGCAGGTCTTCGACGTGGTTGATCGCCTGCTTGGTCAGGGCCAGGCCCATGCGCGGCTGACGGGCAATGCCGGCGGCCAGGGCATAGGTGGCCTGCTCCAGCTCATCACGGCTGACCAGGCGGTTGACCATGCCCACTTGCCAGGCTCGGGTGGCGCTCATGCGGTCGCCGGTGAAGAGGAATTCCTTGGCGATTCGCGGGTTCATTTCATAGGGATGGGCAAAATACTCCACCCCCGGAATACCCATGCGCACCACCGGGTCCTGGAAGAACGCGTCGTCGCTGGCAACGATCAGGTCGCAGACCCAGGCCAGCATCAGCCCGCCCGCCACGCACGCGCCATGGACCATGGCGATGGTCGGCTTGGGCAGTTCGCGCCAGCGTCGGCACATGCCCAGGTACACCTCCTGCTCACGGGCATACAGTTGCTCGCCACCGGGCTTGTTGGTGTGGTCCCACCACAGGTGCGCGCGCTCGAACGGCTTGTCGATATCCCGCCCCGGCGTGCCGATATCGTGGCCCGCCGAGAAGTGCTTGCCGTTGCCCCTGAGGACGATGACCTTGACGCTGTCATCGTTCACCGCCTGGCGGAAAAAGCCGTCCAGGGCGTAAGTCATCTGCGAGTTTTGCGCGTTGTTGAAGGTCGGCCGGTTCAGCGTCAACGTGGCAATACCCTCGGCCACGCTGTACAGCACCGGGGTGTCCGTCTCGTAGACGGCGTTGTCCTGGCGGACGATGAATTCACTGTCGCTGCTGTGCATGCTCGCCTCCTTGTCTCAGGCCGTACGGATGCCGGGCGGGTTGCCCTTGATCGCCGTGGCGCGGTATTCGTGGGGATCGAGTCGGCGGATCAGCGCTAACTGCTCAGGGGTCGGATGCGCGGTTTCGTGCAACTGCGCCGACTTGAGCAACGGGAAGCCGGTGTTGTCCTGGACCTGCTCGAAACTCACGCCGGGGTGCAGCGAACGCACCTGCACTGCCCGGTCCGGACCGTTGAAGTCGAGGACGCACAGGTCGCTGACCACGCAATGAATGTCCATCAGGTCGCGACGCGTACCTTCGGGCCAGCGCTCGGCCTTGAAACCGACACCGGAAACCATGTCCACTTCGCCGCTGACGAACACCCGACTGTTATGGCTGGGCACGAAGAACGAGTTGAGGTGGTTGATGCTGTTGCCCGGCAGGCCGCGCACGCCGAGGATCGCCGTTTTGGGCTTTTGATAATCGCCGACGCAGGACAGGTTGGTCTGGCCCCAGCGGTCGATCTGGGTTGGCCCGATCATCGCGTGGCGGCGTCCGCCCCACACGCATTCGAACACTCGCTCGAACGACATGTAGCCCGAATAACGCGGTACGTAGTCGCCACGCGGACCCAGCGGGATCGGCTCTTCGACCAGGAACGCCTCGCTGTCGGTCATCAACAGTTCCGGGCTGTGGGTCAGTTTGGCCAGGCTGGCGCCCAGGCGCGGGATCACGCCCAGGCCCGAGGCAATCACCTCGCCATTGCCGCGCCACGCTTCGCTGGCAGCGACGATCATCAGTTCAGCCAGGGTGAAATCACAGGTTGCAGACATGGTCGATATTCCTCAGAACACGGGAAGGGGCAAGGCGCCCATGGAGTCGGCACCGCCGTTCTGTGCCTGATAGGCCTGCTCGCCACCGGCGATGTAGGTCTGCACATAGTCCTGCCAGCCGTTCTCCGCCTGGCTGCTGGCGACGTAACCCTTGAGATGCTTCATGTCCCAGCCGTAGTCGGGGGCGCAGAGTGTCGGGTGCGCACCCAGGGGCGCATGCACCACGCCGCTCACCAGATAGCGCTCGAAAGTATTGAAGCGGGCTTGCTCGGCGCTCAGCGCCAGGTGATCTTCCAGGCGCTCGCACGAGACAAAGCACTGCTTGGCGGCGCGGGCAAACAGGTGATCGAAATAGGGGTCCGGCCCGGTCACCAGGCAGTTGCCCAGGCGATCGGCGACGTTGACGTGCAGGAATGCCACGTCGAGGTTGAGCGCCGGCATCGCCAGCAGCACCTCGCCATCGGCATAGGGCGACTGGATGGTCTTGAGCTGCGGGTTCAGGCGCGTCACATCGGTGGCCAGGCCACAACGAGTCGGCAGGAACGGCAGACGCATGCCAGCGGCACGCAGGCCCCACTGGAACATGCCTTCGTCCAGTTCCATCAACTCCAACTCACCGGCTTCGCGGGCCTTGCGATAGTAGGGTTCCAGCGGAATGGCATCGAGGGTGGCGAAACCGAACACCAGCTTCTTGACCTTGCCGGCAGCGCACAGCATGCCCACTTCCGGACCGCCGTAGGCGACCACGGTCAGGTCCTTGACGTCTGAGCGCAGGATCTCGCGCACGATGGCCATCGGCTTGCGCCGCGGGCCCCAGCCGCCGAAACCGATGGTCATGCCATCGCGCAATTGAGCGACCGCATCGGCCGCTGTCAGTTGTTTGTTCATCATGACAATTCCTTAACGTTGGCCGACCGAAAAGTCGTGCCCCCAAATGCTCACGCGGGTGAACTCGAACGCTGAGTGCTCGGCCCAGTCGACTTGCAACCCGCCAAAGCCGTACTCCAGGTCGAAGCCGGACGGTGTCTTCATGTAGAAACTGGTCATGCGGTCATTGAGGTGCTGGCCGAGGGTGGCCGACAGGGCTACCTCATGGGCGCGCAGACGGTCGTGGGCACGGCCGACTTCGGTCATCGAATCGACCTCGACCATCACGTGCACGCAACCTGACGGCACCGGGTACTCGGCCAGTGCCAGGCTGTGGTGGCGAGCGTTCTGGCAATGCAGGAAGTGAATGCGGATCGGCGCCACGGACGGGTCTGGACGGAAGTTGAAAATGTCCGACAGTTCGAAGCCCAGCACATCCTTGGCGAACGCCATGGTGGCGTCGAAGTTCGGCGCCGGCAGCACCGTGTGACCCAGGCCCATGTCACCAGTGATGAAACGCGGAACACCCTGGGGCGAGACAAATGGCAGGCAATCTGAGCGATGGCCCCAGCTCAGTTCATGGCAGTTGCCCGATGGGTCGGTGAGCTTGACCAGCGCCTGTACGCCGCGCTGCTCGATCTCGGCGGCGGAGCCTGGCTGCCATTCGATACCGGCTGCACTTAGATGCTCGAGGGCGGCCTTGAATGCCGTCTCGTTGGCCAACTCCCAGCCAGAGGCCAAATAACGCGCTTCAGCGCCTTCGACGATCAGCATGCGAAACGGACGCTCGTCCATTTTCACGTACAGGCCACCGCCCGGCGCCGGGTTCACTTGCATGCCCAGCACGTCTTCGGCGTAACGCTGCCAATGACTGAGGTTTTCGATCTGCGAGACGAAATAGCTCAAACCGCGAATGTCGATCATGCCTGGGTCCTCGTTGGCTGAAAGGGTTTCGTGGTGAGCATTGTGCAAAGCAGTGCGCGTGGCTTCATCGTCCGTTGAGACTAAGCACGGGTGGGTCTTGGGCTCTTCGTGGGAGCGGGCTTGGTCGCGAAGGCTTTGTGTCTGGCGACTGGGATTTTTAGGGTGGTGTGCATATCCATTGCTACGGTAACGGCCGCCTATGGTTTCGCCCTTACGGCGAGTCCCTTTTTCAAACGCCAAAAAGGAACCAAAAGGCTTTGCCCCACCACTCGGTGCCTCGCAAGGGCTCGGCATGCCCTCTCTCCGGCATTGCTCCGTGGGTCGCCGCGATGGGCCGTCCCTGGCCCAGCGCGGCTAAACCGGCGTCCTGCCGGTTTCCCCACTGCGCAATGCCTGCGTTCGGCCAGCGTGGTTAACGGGGCACCCCAGATCAAAAACAAAAGCGAGGCGGCCTTAAAGCCGACCTGACTTTTCCGGTTACCCCCGACCTGATCGTTCCCACGCTCTGCGTGGGAATGCATCCTGTGACGCTCCGCGTCACCATTGCGCACGGCTCACGTCATGCGTCGTCAGCGGAACGCGGAGCGTCCCTGGCGGCATTCCTTTGCTGCGCGTGGGAACGATCACAAGCGCACGCTTCGACAAACAGGTCGGCTGTCAGGCCGCCTTGCTTTGGCTGTTGCTTTTGATTTTCTTGCCCCCTCGAGAGGCCGAGTGGAGGTTCTGCGCAGTGGCTAAACCGTCATGGATGCCGGTTTAGCCACGCTGGGCCATTGTAGGAGCGAGCATGCTCGCGATGGTCGTCAACGATGACGCTGGGCACCTGACACCCCTCGGCGCTCTCAGGTTCATCGCGAGCATGCTCGCTCCTACAGTGCAGAACCTAGGTGGCCGTTACCGCAGCAACGGATACACACCCAATCCAGACCAAACAGGCAGCCAGAGCTACCCAGCAGGAGCAAGCGGCCGGCGATTCACCACCTCAAAGATCCCACGGTTTTCAACGCACCCGAATCTTCGGATCACCCGCCCCCCGACGCAGATTGGCGAGGAAACCCTCCAACGGTGCAGGTTCGGCGATCTGCGGCAAGGCATCCTTGTCCGGGCGTTGCGCCCAGAAGGCATCCCAGGACGGAAACAGCTCGTGGAAGGTACCGGCGTAAGGCTCCCGCCCTGGCCAGCGCATTTTCAGGCCGCCGATTGGCGGTTTGTTCAGGTCGCTAGCGTACCAGTAGCACGGCAAGCGGCGACGGAAGCACCAGCGCCCGTCGATCCGCTCGTAGTCGTCCCAGTACAGCATTTGCATGACCACCCACTCGGGACCGGTCTCATGTTCGTTCTTCGAATAGACCACGCCCGTGGCGTGATCGGCATCGCTGAACTCGATGATGTGTTGCCCCAGGTGGTGGGAGGTGCCGTGGAACTGCTTGCGCATGGTTTCGTCCAGCCACGCCTTGAGGTGCGCGCGGCCGCTCTTGTCGCGGCCCACCCGCACGTCCGGGGCGAAGCAGTTGGCCATGGCGTCCATGTCGCGCATGTCCAGGGCCAGGGCGTACTTGCCGGCCAGTTGGCGGATCGCGTCCAGCGACTCCAGGCGGTCGATGCGCTCAAGCAAGCTGTCGTTGTCCTGGTTCATCAGTCGAGCACCGTGTACAGGTCCGAACCGCGTCCGCCGTCCACCGCCAGGCTCGCGCCGGTGACATACGACGCCTCGTCGCTGGCCAGGAACACAATGGCGTTGGCCAACTCCACCGGCAGGCCGACCCGTTTCATCGGGATGACTTTTTCCGTGTTGCTGCGGGTCTTGGCATCGGCCAACATGCCGGCCGTGGCCGGGGTGTCGACCACACCGGGAATGATCACGTTGCAGCGGACGTTGTGCGGTGCACCTTCACTGGCCGCTGCGCGGCTGAAGTTGATCACCGCTGCCTTGGCCGCCGAGTAACCGGCCATCCACGCCGTACCGAACAGGCCGCAGATCGAAGCAATGTTGACGATCGAACCGCCGCCCTGCGCTTTCATCAATTGCATCGCGGTGCGAGTGCCCCAGAAGGTGCCGTCCACGGTGGTGGCGAAATTGGCGTGCCAGTCGGCCGTAGTCATGGTGTCGATGCCGCCCCAGGTGTAGGCCATCGCGTTGTTGACCAGGATGTCCAGGCGCCCGTGACGTTGCGCGGTGGCTTGCAGCGCACCGACGTAGGCCTGTTCATCGCTGACATCGGCGACGGCGATCTCGGCCTGCCCACCCTGGGCATGGATCTTTTCCTGCACGCCCTGCAGGGGCTCGATGCGACGCCCGCACAGCACCACCGTGGCGCCCTCTTCGGCGAACCGCAATGCGGTGGCTTCGCCGATGCCGGAACCGGCACCGGTGACGAAGGCGATTTTTCCTTGTAGACGCTTGCTCATGGGTGACTCCCTGATCAGATAAAGGCCATGCCGCCGTTGACGGCGATGTTCTGCCCGGTCATGAAACTGGCATCTTCGCTGGCCAGGAACACCGCGACCCGGGCAATCTCGTCGGTCTCGCACATACGGCCCAGGGGCACGTTTTTCAGCAGCGCCTGCATGTAGTCGTCAGGGATGCCGGCCATCATCGGTGTGTTGGTCGGCCCAGGCACCAGGGTGTTGACGCGTATGCCACTGGCAGCCAACTCACGGGCGATCGAACGGGTCAGGCCCATCACCCCGGCTTTCGAAGCGCAGTAATGGCTTGGGCCGTCACCGGTCAGTGCGGCGGTGCTGGAGAGGTTGATGATTGCGCCCTTGCGGCCGCCCTTGACCATCAGCTTGGCGCCCTCGCGGCAGCACAGGAAGGTGCCGCCCAGGTTCACGCCGATCACCCGCGCCCAACTTTCGTCCGGCGTTTCGAGGAAGCTGTCCAGCGCGCCCACGCCCGCGTTGTTGACCAGGATGTCGAGACCGCCGAAGTGCTGTTCGGCCTGGCCCATGGCGTCGGCCACGGAGGCGCCGTCACCGACGTTGCAAGACAACGCCAGTACGCTGCCTCCCAGATCTGCCAGGCTCTCGGCCAGGGCAGCCTGGTTCAGGTCGACGGCCACCACCTTGGCGCCTTCGGCGACAAAACCGCGCACGATGGCCTGGCCCATGCCCTGCGCGGCGCCGGTCACGAAGGCCACTTTATCGAGTAACTTCATAGCAATCTCCAAGTCTGCGAATACGCTGCGGCCCGCTGCAATGGAGCCGTCACTTGCATGATTAGCGGCAAGGCCCCGGGCACACATCGTCCGATGGGACTAGCGCCACGTGGTCTGAACGGACGATGTGAACACCCCCGTCTACGCCCAGCATTCGCAAGGCGCGCAACTCGCCAGGCGCTGTTTCCCCTTCGATCCGCTGCAGCGCCTGGCGCGGTTGTGCCTCATGAATCCGCAGACAATGGAGAACCCCATGAACCAACCCGTAGACCTGCCCCTGCCCGTCGGCCATTACGCGACCCTGCCCAACGGCCTGCGCCTGCACTATCTGGATGAGGGCGCAGGCCCCGTGGTGCTGTGGCTGCACGGCAGCGGGCCGGGTGCCAGTGGCTTCAGCAACTTCAAGGGCAACTACCCGCAATTCGTCGCCGCGGGCTATCGCAACCTGGTGCTCGACCTGCCCGGTTTCGGTCGTTCGGACAAACCCGAGGACGTGCAGTACAACCTGGAGTTCTTCGTCGATTGCGTGGCGGCTTTCCTGGAGTCGGTCGGTGTGCGACGTTGCACGCTGCTGGGTAATTCGCTGGGTGGCGCGATCGCCCTGGGTCTGGCCCTGCGCCTGCCGCACCTGGTTCAGAGCCTGATTCTGCTGGCACCCGGTGGTGTCGAAGAGCGGGAAACCTACTTCAAGATGGAAGGTATCGTGCGCATGGTCAGCCTGTTCAGCGCCGGCCCCATCGGCATGGAGGAGATGCGCAGCATGATGCGCCTGCAGCTGTTCGATGACTCGATCCTGCCGGAAAGCCTGCTGCAGGAACGCGTGGCGGTGGCGGTGACCCAGCCGAAGAACCTGTTCAGTACGATGATGGTGCCGAACATGGAAGCGCAGTTGGGTGACATTCAGTGCCCGATCCTGGGCTTCTGGGGCACCAACGATCACTTCAACCCGGTCAGTGGCGCCCAACGCATCATCGACGGCGCGCCGAACGCCCGCTTCATTGTGCTCAACCGCTGCGGGCATTGGGTCCAGGTGGAACACCGCGAACTGTTCAACCGCAGCTGCATCGACTTCCTGCAGAACGGCTGATCGACAAACACCACAAAACCTGTGGGAGCGGCGGTGCGGCGATCCCACAGGGTTTGTGGTGTATTGGTTGCCTGGGTTGTTAGCGATCTGCCGCCTTCTGGCTGTTCAATATCGCGTCACCGGGCTGGCCGAGTACGCAAGACGTGCCACCCGGGGTGTACATCATCGCCACGCAGCGGTTGCAGGCGGTGCAGATCGAGTCGCGGCTGGCGCCACTTTCGAGTTTGTTGATGTAGTCATTTTCGGCCAGCAACACCCGGCCCATGGCGACCAGGTCAAAGCCCTCGGCCATGATTTTTTCGATGCTCGCCAGGCTCTTGGCACCGCCCAGATAAGCCAACGGCATTTTCACCGCCGCACGCACCTTGCGCGCATGCTCGAGCAAATAGAGTTCACGGAACTCCACCGTCGGCTCCTTGCGCCGCTGGATGGCCATCGCCAGGGCAATGATCTTGTTTTTCTGCTGCACGCGGTTTTCCTTGGGGAACGAGGAGCCGAACATGGTGGTGATCGACTCGGCATTCATACCCGCGCTGAGCACCAGCAAGTGCGCGCCCTCTTCTTCCAGCATGCGGGCAATCTTCGCCCCGTCTTCGGCGCTGTTACCGGCGCGCACGCCTTCCGTGACGCTGTATTTGCAGATCACCGCCATGTCGTGGCCGACCGCATCCAGCACCGCTCGCAGCACCCGGCGCGGAAAGCGCAGGCGGTTTTCCAGGCTGCCGCCGTACTGGTCCCGGCGCTTGTTGTACATCGGCGAAATGAACTGGCTCAGCAGGTAGCCGTGGCCCATGTGGATTTCCACGGCATCGAATCCCGCCTGGCGTGCCAGGCGTGCGCCTTGCGCGAAGTCGCGCACCACTTGCTGCATGTCGGATTCGTTCATCGCCTGCTTGAGGAACATGCCACTCATCAGGCCTATCTTGTTGAAACCGCCGCTGGCCGACAGCGGACGCTTGGTCGAGCGCTCGCGGATAAAGGTAAAGCAACCGCCATGGGTGATCTGCGCGCTGGCCAGGCCACCGGCCTGGTGCACACCCTCGGTCAGGGCCTTGAAGTGCGGCAGGCTGGATTGGGTCAGGGTCAATTGGTTGGGCAAGGTACGACCATCGCTGCTCACCGCGCAGTAGGCCACGGTAGTCAAGGCGATGCCGCCAGCGGCCAGGGCCGAGTGCAGCTTGACCAGTTGCTTGGACGGCACGCTCTGGGCACTCATGCCCTCGTTGGTGGCGGACTTGATAAAGCGGTTCTTCAGGGTCAGTGGGCCAATGGTGATCGGGCTGAACGGTGATGGGGTCGGACGAGGATTCATGACAGGCCTCTCTTTATTTTTATCGGGCTAAAAACGAGGGACTGCGTCGCCAGACGCGCGACGCAGCCATGATCATCAGAAGGTGTACTTGGCGTTGAGCGACAGGTAGTCGCGGTCAGCCAGCAGTCGGCCCTGGGCAACGTCCGGCGAACTCAGGTACGCGACATAGGTCATGCCGATCTGGAAGTTGCCCAGGTACTTGAAGTCGCCACCCACGGTCAGGCGCTTCTCGTCGCGGCCCAGGCCCTGATAGGCGCTGCCGTCGACGTTCTGCGTCCATACCACTTTGGTGCTCAGGTCCAGGCCGGTGGCGATGGACGGGTAATCCATGTAGGCGCCGACGCCGAACAGGGTCGAGCCACGGGTCTGGGTCTTCGATTCGAACTGGTCGAAGGTGCCGTCCACGCCGGCCCCGCCACCGGTGATCGTCAGGCTGTCGACCCCGTCGATGTGTTGATGCACCACCTCACCCATGAAGGTGGTCTGCTGGGCGAGCAGGCTTGGCCCCAGGATGTACATGGCGTTGAGGTTGCCCTGCCAGATCTGCCCGGTGGTCGGCGCGCCGTTGTTGAGGTAGACCGAGGCGCCATCGCGGTAGCTCAAGTCACCGGCGTACTGCACCGAATCGCCGACCTTGGAGCTGAAACTGACACCTGTCAGCTTGACGTCTTCGAAGTAGCCCAGGCGATAGGAGGGCGCGGTGCCGTCGTGCCCGATGCCCTTGAGCGAAGAGTATTGGGTGGTGCCGGTGAAGTCGAAGAACATCGAGCCGATGCGCTCGTTATAGCGGTAATGGAACAGCCCCACTTCGGTGTTCTCGGTGATCCGGTAGCGCACGCCCAGGCCCCATTGGCCGCTGTCGCTGGCGTCTTTTTCACCGGCATAACCGACCGCCAGGCCGTTGGGCAGGCTGTTGACCACCCCGCTGCCCAGGCGATAGAACTCGGCACCGGGACCGAAGGTGTCGCTGCCGAAGTAGTCGCCCACGGGATTGAGCTGGGTCTTTTCCCACTCGTACTGGTAGTAGCCCACCAGCGCGAGGTCTTCGTTCAGCGACCACGACCCGGACACCTGCCCTACCGGCAAGTACGAGTCCTTGGCCTCGGTACCCGGCACGTTGAACTTGGTCGCATCTACCGGGGCCTGGCCCTGGCTGATGTTGGGCCAGAACAGGCTCTCGCCCCAGGCCACCAGATGCCGCCCGGCCTTGAGCGACAGGTACTGGGTCTCGCCGAGCTCGAAGTTGCCATACACATACGCATCGAGCAGGCGCGCCATGCTGCCACTAAGCCTGCGGGTTTCGTCGCTGAAACCATCGTTGTGCCCGGTCTTGTTCACCGTCTGCGGCGAATCGTTGGCATTTTTCTGGTTATAGACATCGTCATAGAACTGGCTGCCACGCAGCACCGCTCCAAGGTTGTCGTGCTTGAGCTGCAGTTCGCCGAACAGGCTCAGGCGGTTATTGATCAACGAGCCGCGCTTGAAGTTGCGCGTGCCGTCGTCGTTGTTCGGATCGTTGAGGTACTGACTCGCCTGCTTGGCGGTACGCATGGAGGCGGTGTAGTTGACCGTCAGCGACGAATCCAGGGTGGTATTTTCCCCCAGTTCGATGCTCGGTGCGGCGCTGGCCGTGGCACTGGCGATGGTGATGGCCGTTGCCAACAGACAGCGACCAACGCTCAACTCTCCCGAATGGCGCGCGACAGTGTTTCCCGTGAACATGCTCCTCTCCTTTTGTTGTTGTTTTTTCTGGTGTCGCCACAGCATGAAAAAAGCCGATGCCGCGCACATCGTCCGTTTGGTGAGATGAGTGCGCCTCATGCCTGGGCGCTATTGGCCACCAGCGCGCGCAGTTCGTTCTTCGCCACCTTGCTCGACGGGTTCAATGGCAAGGCATTGAGGAAGCGCACCTGGCGCGGCACCTTGTAATTGGCCATCTGCTCCCGGCTCCAGGCGATCAATTGCGCCTCGTCGAGCTCTCGTCCTTCACGCAGCACTACACAGGCACACCCGACTTCACCCATGCGTTCATCGGCGACACCGATCACCGCCACCTGGGCAATGGCCGGGTGCCTGATCAGCGCTGCCTCGATTTCCGCCGGGTAGCAGTTGAAACCGCCGACGATGAACATGTCCTTCAAGCGATCGGTGATGATCAGGTTGCCCGCCCCGTCCAGGCGCCCGACATCGCCGGTGTGCAGCCAACCTTCGGCGTCGATGGCTTCGCGGGTCGCTTCAGGGTTCTGGAAATAGCCCTGCATGATGTGAAAACCACGCAGGCAGATCTCACCGGTCTGCCCCGCGTCCAGCGCCTGGTTGTGCGGGTCGCGGATGCTCACTTCGGTGCCGGCGATCGGCCGGCCGCTGGTGCCGGCAATCACCTGCGCTGAATCTTGTGGATCGCAGATGGTCGCCAGTCCGCCACACTCGGTCAGGCCGTAGGCGGTGGTCACCACGGCGAATCCCAGCTCATTGCGCATGCGCTCGATCAGGCTCGGCGGGATGCTCGCCGAGCCGGTCACCGCGATTCGCAGGCTCGACAGGTCGGTCTGCTTGAGTTGCGGATGGGCCAGCAGCGAGAGATACAGGGTCGGCGCACCGGGCAGGACGCTGATGCGCTCACGGGCGATGCGCTGGAACACTTGTTCGGCATCGAACACCGCATGGGGCAGGATGGTCGCCCCGCCGATCAGGCAGGTTAGCCAACCGGCCTTGTAGCCAAAGGCATGAAAGAACGGATTGACGATCAGGTAGCGGTCCTCTGGTACCAGGCCGAGGACCCTGACGTATTCGGTGAAGGCCCGCAGGTTCTGGCCATGGCCACTCATGACGCCCTTGGGTTTGCCGGTGGTGCCGGAGGTGAACAACAGGTCGCACATGGCCTCGGGGCCGACCGCCATTGCACGGCGCTTGGCGCTGCCGGCATCGATAGTCGCGGCACCCTGCAGGAACTGTGCAAGCGTCAGGTCCGAAGGCTGCTCCGGCGTGTCGCCATCGATGATCACCAGATGTTCGAGGCTGGCCGGCCGATGAGGTGCGAGCAGCGCCGGGTAGTCGACGTCGAGAAAACGCTGCTGGACAAACAACACCCGGCAACCGCTGCGCTCCAGCACATCCGCGGCCTCAAGGCCCTTCATGCGCGTGTTGATCGGCACCAGCACCGCACCGGCGCACTGAGTGCCCAGCGCCGCGAGGATCCAGTCGCCACTGTTTGGCGCCCAGACGCCAACTCGGTCACCGGCCTGGATACCCAAGGCCATCAAGCCCCGGGCGAAGCCCATGACGCGATCGGGCAGATCGGCGTAGTCGATGCATTGGCCGTGTTCTTCAATGGCCGTGCGCCCGGCAAAACGTTCGGCACTGCTGAAGACCAACTGGGCAAGGGTGACAGGGGCAGCGCTCAGGGGCGCGGCAAGGTTCAGGCTCTGATTCATCGTGGGCTCGTGCTTGGCATCATGGAGGGCATCAATCGGGAAAGCGGATACGCAGTTGTGCGCTGGTGGGCACCGCCTGACAGGCAAGGATCCAGCCTTCGGCCAGATCGCCCGCGTCCAGTGCATCGTTGTGCAGCAGTTCGACCTCGCCGCTTTCCAGGGTGCACATGCACGAGGCGCAGCCACCGACACGACAGGCGCTGGGTGGGTTCAGGCCGGCGCGCTCCATGGCAGCCAACACGGTTTCGCCGCTGTCACAGGCCAGCTGGTGATCCTCGCCATCCAGGCGCACCGCCAACTGCGCGGCCACGGCCGCCTCGCTGCTGGTCACCTGCGGCAATTCACCTTCGCCGGGCAGCGAGACGAAGCGTTCGACGTGCACCCGGCGATCCGGCATGCCGAGGGTTTTTAGCGCACTGACCGCCGCGTCCATGAACGGGCCCGGACCACAAATGAACGCCTGGGCGTCGATAAACGACCGCGCCAGCTCGGCCAGTTGCCCGACGCTCGGGATGCCCTGCACCGAATCGAGCCAATGGACGATTTGCAGGCGCTGCGGATGAGCGCTGGCCAGGCTTCTGAGTTCGTCCTTGAAAATCACCGAGGACTCATCGCGGTTGGCATAGATCAGCAGGACCCGGCCGGTTCCGGCGAGCAACGCCGAACGCAGGATCGACAGCACCGGGGTCACGCCGCTGCCGCCACCGAACAGCAGCAAGTCACCGTCAAGGCTGCGTGGCACGAACACCCCGGCCGGTGGCAGCACCTCAAGGTTCTGCCCGGCCTGCAACTCGCCGCACAACCAGTTCGACGCGCGTCCCTCGTGCACGCGCTTGACCGTTACTCGCAACGGCTCATCCAGCAACGGCGTGCTGGACAATGAGTAACATCGGGGCAGCCAACCGTCCTCGAAAGGGACGCGCAAGGTCAGGAATTGGCCGGGTTGATAGCGAAAACGTTCGCTCAGATGCTCGGGCACGTCGAACACCAGGGATCGCGCATCGGCGGTTTCCTCGATCACGCGCGCCACGCGCAGGGCAAGATAATTGTTCATAGGTCAGGTACTCATGACCACCTGGCCGTGGATCACGGACAGGTGGAAACCCAAGGGGGCGAAACAGGCTCCGTCGCCTCAGACGTAAGGGTCCGGGTTGGGCAGGCCGAGCATCACCGCGCCGTAGCTGCGCCCGTAGGCCATGTAGTTGTTGGCGATGTGTCCGCGCGCCTGGTGCAGGTCGCGGAACAGTCGTGCCACCGGGTTGGTGTTGTACAGACCCGAAGCGGCCATGCTGCGCAGCAGATCGTTGGCGCGTTCGGCGCAGATGTTGGTCACATAGGCCGACTGGTAGCGATACAACAGACGGGTCTCGGTGTCCGGGTATTCGCCGGCACGGGCCAGGGTCATCAGGTGCTCGTAGTTGCGCTCCAGCACCAGGCGCAGGCTATCGACGGTGACCATCGCTTCGGCCACGGCGGTCTGTGCCACCGGGTCCTCAGCGGTACGGGCGCCGTGCTTGCCGATGTGCTTGGCGGCATTGTCGCGGAACTCGTTGATCGCGCCCTGCAGGGCGCCGATGGCCGAGGTCGAGACGGCGCGGGAGAACACCTGGGCGAACGGGATCGCGTAGATCGGGTTGGTGTTGACCAGGCGCCCGGGTGTCGCTTCGAGGGTCCAATTGTTGGTGCGTTGCACACGATGGGCCGGGACGAATACATCTTCGACCACGATGTCATGGCTGCCGGTGCCGCGCAGGCCCATCACGTCCCAGTTGTGTTCGATCTGATAGTCGTGACGCGGCAGCAGGAAGGTACCGTGCTCGGCGGCCATCTCGCCATCGGGTGGCAGGATGCCGCCCAGGAACACCCACTGGCAGTGTTCGCTGCCGCTGGAGAAACCCCAGCGCCCGCTGATGCGGTAACCGCCCTCGACCACCGTGACCTTGGCCGCCGGCATATAGGTCGAGCAAATCAGCGCGCTGTGGTCATCGGCCCAGACTTCGCGCTGCGCCTCGATCGGGTAACGCGCCAGCTGCCAGGGGTGAACGCCCATCACACCGTAGATCCAGGCTGTGGACATGCACCCTTCGGCGAGGATGGTCTGGATTTCGAAGAAGGTGCGCGGGTCCACTTCATAACCGCCGAACGCCTTTGGCTGCAAGGCCCGCAGCAGGCCGGCGGACTGCAACTCGACGACGCTCTCCACCGGCACCTTCAAGTCCTTGTCGGCCTGCGCCGTGCGTGCCTTGAGTGCCGGCACCAGGCTGCGTGCCCGTTCAAGCAGATCACGTTCGTCCTGGGTCTTTTCTCGCATGCTGTGCATCACTCAATTCTCCCGATCTCACTGCGCCACTGCGCCAGTTGTGATGGATCATCGGATTGAGCGGGGAATCATTCATCGTCAAAGCGGACTAGGGGTGCTTTGGTGGACAGCCTACCGGGGTATTTACGGGGTACATATCCGTTGCTGCGGTAACGGCTACTTATGGTTTCGCCCTTACGGCGAGTCACTTTCGAAAAGCGCGAAAGTAACCAAAGCGCTCTTGCCCCACCACTCGG
>NZ_JBXAHO010000063.1:0-20104 GCF_058795195.1 Pseudomonas sp. GW823-FHT06B06
GCGGCGGGCCCACGGAGCAGGACCGGAGCGAGGGTATGCCGAGCATTAGCGAGGCACCGAACGCCAGGGGCAAGAGCGTTTGGTTACTTTGCGCTCTTCAAAGTGACTCGCTGTAAGAGCGAAACCATAGGTGGCCGTTACCGCTGGAATGGATATGTACACCTGAAAGAGAATTGGTTGACTGTAAGGGCGCCTTCGCCGGCAAGCCTGGCTCCTACAGTAAATCAGTAGATCAGTAGATCGGGTACATCCGAGAGCTATGAGGCCGCCTTCGCTGGCAACCCAACGCCTACAAAATGTATCGTTGCAAAAAAAGAGGATCGACCGATGGACCACGTCAACCACATCCTGATCGTCGACGACGATCGCGAAATCCGCGAACTCGTCGGCAACTACTTGAAGAAAAACGGCCTGCGCACCACCGTGGTCCCCGATGGCCGGCACATGCGCAGCTTCCTCGAAGCCAACCAGGTCGACCTGATCGTGCTCGACATCATGTTGCCCGGCGACGACGGCCTGGTGCTGTGCCGCGAACTTCGCGCGGGTAAGCACAAAGCCACGCCGATCCTGATGCTCACCGCTCGCAACGATGAAACCGACCGTATCCTCGGCCTGGAAATGGGCGCTGACGACTACCTGACCAAACCCTTCTCCGCCCGCGAACTGCTGGCGCGGATCAACGCCGTATTGCGCCGTACCCGCATGCTGCCACCCAATCTGCTGATCAGCGAAAGCGGTCGGATGCTCGGTTTTGGCCGCTGGCGCCTGGACACCACCGCCCGTCATTTGCTCGACGAAGACGGCACCCTGGTGGCCCTCAGTGGCGCCGAATACCGCCTGCTGCGGGTGTTCCTCGATCACCCGCAACGGGTTCTGAGTCGCGACCAATTGCTCAACCTGACCCAAGGCCGCGACGCCGATCTGTTCGACCGTTCGATTGATTTGCTGGTCAGCCGCCTGCGCCAACGACTCAAGGACGACTCACGGGAATCGACCTACATCAAGACCGTGCGCAGCGAGGGATACGTGTTCTCCTACCCGGTGGAAATGCTCGATGCACAGGCCTGAATAGATCAACACCCTCGATAACGACTATGCGCAAGGGTGTTTTTTCATCGCGACGCTCCAGCACTACAGTAGCCACATCTTCTCCCCACGCTCTGGAGCAACATCATGAAAAGCCTCATCGGTCTCGGCTTCGCCCTTTCGGTGCTTGGCGCCACTAGCGCCATTGCCGCCCCCCACGCCACTACCCCGCTGGTTGCAGCGGCGAAAGTCAGCCAGCCGGCAACACTCAACGTGAACACCGTCAGCGCTGACCAGAAAGACAAACTCTACGTCGCAGAAAACCGCCCTGAGTTCGGCTCCAAGTATCAGCGCTATTGATCAACAGCCTTGGGCTGCCTGAAACAACAAACCCCGCCAATGCGGGGTTTGTTGCATCTACACAGCTCCTACAGGGTTTATGGTGTTGCCAATCGCGCGGCCAGTGCCTTGGCCTGGCTTGCGACATCTGTGACCGCAGTGCTTTCCCACCACATCCCGCGCAACGGTGGGCCCATGGCAAACAGGCGGCTCGCAGCCTGACCATCGGCATCCAGTACCGCACCGTCGACCTCGGCCGCAATGCCCAGCGCCAGGTGTCCTGGGCGAATCAGCCCGCGCGCCAGCAATTGCCGGGGCAATGGTCGCGCCACCCGTCGCCAGTCATATTCGATGCCGCTGGAGTTGATCAATGCCGCGCCACTGACGACAACGGTTTGCGTTTCACCTCGGCGGCGAATTCGAATACTCACCTCATTGCCCGAAGAAGGCTCCAGCCCTTTGAACGAGGCTGCCTGAATCTGCAACCGCCCTTCCTTGTGCAGGCGCTCCACCAGTTCGGCGCTCAACGGTGGCGAGCGGTGATGATGGCTTTCCCACCACGGCCGTACATGGCGCACGAATTGCCGACGCTGCAGGTCAGTGGCCTGACTCCACAGACGGCCGATGTGCGCCCGCACCGTGTCCAGCGGTGCCTGCCAGTCAATGCCCCGTGCGATGGCATCGCGGCAATGCCGGCGTAATTCACGCACCAGCTGTCGTGGCGTGCGAATGCTCTGATCCTCGGCCAGGAAATCCACCCAGGCCGGTGGTTGGCGCCGCACATGGGGCAACAGGCCGTGACGGGAAAACACGTTGATCGGCCCGCGATGCCCGGCCTGTTCCAGCGACACCACGGCATCGACCATGGTCAGCCCCGAGCCGATGATCAGCACCGTCGACTGCGGATCGAGCTGGCGCATCGCAGCAACATCCCACGGGTCAAGCGCCGCCGCGTTCAAACCGCTGGACTGCGTCTGCGGCGTGCGCGCGGCCGGGAACATCCCCGTCGCGAGCACGGCAAAGGAACCCTGCAGTCGCTGGCCGTCGCTCAAGCTCAAGCGCACCGACTGCGCATCGGTTTGCAGATCCACCACCTCGGCGCGCACATGCTCGACCGTCGAGCCGTTCAACGCACCCAGCGCTTGCGCCTCGGCCAGGCGTTGCTGCACGTACAGGCCGAAAATCCCCCGGGGCGGGAACAACTCGCTGATCGGTACATGCTGCTCATCCGACTCCGGCCAGCCGCCGGCCGCAATGTAGTCGGTCAACCATTGGGTCAGGTCATCGGCGTTGTCCGGATCGACACTCATGCGCGCCGCGTTGCCGTTAAGCGTATGCCCCAGCTCCACGGCGCTGTAGGCCTCTCCGCGCCCGAGCTCCGCGCGCGGTTCGATCACCAGCACCTGACGCTTGCCCGGCAGGCGTAACAGTTGCGCCGCCAACATCGTGCCGCTGAGGCCGCCGCCGACAATCAGGATGTCCGCGTGACGGATGACGTCGCTCGCCTGTCCGTTTTGGGTTTCACTCATGCCGTTCTCACTGCTCAGTGTTTACCTAGATAGAAGTCATGCAGATCGCCCCGGGCCAGCAGCTCGCTGGCGCTGCCGGACAACACCACCCGGCCGGTGTCGAGGACATAGGCCGTGGAAGCGTACTTGAGCGCCACATTAATATTTTGCTCGGCAATCAGGAAGCTCACCTGTGCCTCGCGGTTGAGCTGGGCGACGATCTCGAAAATCTCCTGGACGATGATAGGCGCCAAACCCATGGAAGGTTCGTCGAGCAGTACCAAAGTAGGACGTGTCATCAATGCGCGGCCGATGGCGACCATCTGCTGTTCGCCACCGGACGTTAGGCCGGCCTGGGTCTTGCGCTTGGTTTTCAGGCGCGGAAACCAGGCGTAGATGCGCTCCAGGTCCCGGGCCATGTCCTGGCGACTCAAGCCGCGGACAAATCCACCACTGCGCAAGTTGTCCTCCACCGTCAATTGCGCGAAGACGTGCCGGCCCTCCAGTACGTGGACCATCCCTTCGCGCACCCGCAGGCTCGGATCGACGCCTGCGGTATCACGCCCCAGGAACTCGATGCTGCCACGACTGACCTCGGCCCGCTCGGCCCGCACCAGGCCGGAAATCGCCTTGAGCGTGGTGCTTTTACCCGCGCCGTTGGCGCCGAGCAACGCGACGATGCCGCCCTTGGGCACCGTCAGCGAGACGCCGGCCACAGCCAGGATCGCGCCGTCGTAGATCACTTCGATGTCATTGACCCGCAACAAATCGTTGACGGCAATGTCGCTGGCGGCATGGCTCATGGCTTATTCCTCCGCGGTGCAGGTGCGTGGCGTCAGGCCTTTTTCCTTGGCGAACGCGGCGGATTTCTCATCGATCAATGGCCGCAACAACGCACGGTCGGCGGCGATCCAGTCACTGATCAGCGTCCAGTTGGCGCCGTCCCACTGCTGCACCCGCGCCGAACCGCCGCCCTCGTGATCCTTGCAAGACAGCTTGAGGTTCTGCATCAGGCCGAAGTAACCCATGTCCTTGAGCCGCGCATCGTCGATATTCAGATGTTCCAGGCCCCAACGCCCTTCCTCACCGTTGAGCGGGCGCTTGCCGAATTTGCCCTGGGCGGTGCGAATCGCTTCCACCGCCACGGCGGCATTCACCAGCCCGGAGTTGTAGTAGACGCTGCCGAAATTCTTCAGGTCCTTGAGGTCGCTCTTGCCCTTGTCGAGGATGTATTGCTTGAGGCGCTTGTGGATCTCGAAGTCAGTGCCGGCCGGGTACGGCGTCAGCGCCAGGTAGCCTTTGGCAGCAGCGCCAGCGGGCAGCACGTCTTCGCTGGAGCTGGCCCAGATGTCGCCGACGATGTGGTCCACCGGGAAGCCGAAACGCGCAGCGGTCTTGACCGCCACCGGGGTCGACACGCCCCAGGTGCGCAGGAACACCCAGTCCGGGTTGAGCTGACGGATCTGCCGCCATTGCGCCGATTGCTCATTGCCGGGATCGGCCACCGGAATCTGGATGTTCTCGAAGCCGTACCGCTCGGCCAACAACTTCAGCGGCCCCAGGGTTTCGCGACCGTATGCGGAGTCGTGGTAGACCGTGGCGATTTTCTTGCCCTTGAGTTTGTCGAAGCCACCCTCTCGCTGGGCGATGTAGTTGATCAGGCTGGAGGCTTCGCTGTAGAAGGTCAGCATCACCGGGAAGTTGTACGGGAACACCGTGCCGTCGGTGGCTTCGGTGCGGCCATAACCCAGGGTGATCAGCGGAATCCTGTCGACTTCCGCCCGTTCACTCAGGGCATAGGCCGCCGGCGCGCCGTTAGGTTGATAGACCGCTACGGGCGCGCCATCCAGGCCATTCTTGAAGCGCTCGTAACACTCGATGCCCTTCTCCGCCGTCCATTCGGTTTCGCATTCCTGCCAAACCAGTTTCACCCCATTGATCCCGCCTTCGACCTCGTTGATGTAGTTGAGGTAATCGATCATCCCGGCCCACACCTGTACGCCGCTGGAGGCGTAGGCGCCGACCCGGTAAGTGGCCAACGGAAAGAACTGCTGGTCCGCCGAGGCCTGGGCCATCGGTACTGCACTGCCGAAAACCGCCAGCACCAAAGCGGCGCCGAGCAGGGAGCGTTTCAAGGATGCACGCATGTTGTCTCTCTAGTAGTGGGAAGGATTCAGAAGCGCAGCGGCCAGTGGCCCAGCCGTTCACGAAGATTGCCCAGCAGGCGGATCAAGCCTTCCGGTTCCTTGATCAGGAACAGGATGATCAGCACGCCGAAGATGATTTTTTGCAGGTTTTGCAGCTGCCCGGCATCCACCGCGCCACCGAGCAAGGCTTGGCCGAGGTGGCTGAGCAGGATTGGCAACAGGCTGATGAATGCCGCGCCGACGAAGTTGCCGGCGATGCTGCCCATGCCACCGATAATGATGATGAACAGGATCTGGAATGATCGATTGATATCGAAACTGCTGGCACTGGCGGTGCCCAGGTAGGCAAAGGCCCACAAGGCGCCGGCGATGCCCAGGTAGAACGAGCTGACGGCAAATGCCAGGAGCTTGTAGCGCGCCACGGGAATACCAATGACGGCAGCGGCGGTGTCCATGTCGCGGATCGCCATCCAGTTGCGGCCGATCTGGCTTTTCACCAGGTTCACCGCGACCCAGGTCAGCAGCAGCACAGTGGTCAGGGTCAGCCAATAGCGGCCCAGCGGCGTGTTCAGGTCATGGCCAAACAGCGCCAGTTTCGGTGCGGTAATTGTGCCGGACGAGCCGTAGTTGTAGAACCAGGGGAATTTGACGAACAGCCACTCCAGGAAAAACTGCGCCGCCAGGGTGGTGACCATCAGGTAAAAGCCCTTGATCCGCGAACTCGGCAGCCCGAAGAAAAAGCCCACCACCGCACTGATCAAACCGCCACCCAGCAACGCCACTGGCAGACCCAGCTCAGGCAAACGCAACAGAAAACCGTACGTGGCAAACGCCCCGACCGCCATGAACCCGGCCGCACCCACCGAGGTTTGCCCGGTGTAGCCGGTCAGCAGGTTCAGGCCAAGTCCTGCCAGGGACAGCACCAGGAACGGAATCAGAATGGCGTTCAACCAATAGTCGTTGCCGGTCAGTGGAACGACGACAACCGCAATCAGCAACAAGCCGACCAGACCGAACGGCACGCGGCGCCGGACCAACACCGCCGGTGCGGTTTCACGGGTAAGGGAAATCGACATGGGTTCAGACTCGCTCGATGGCGCGCTCGCCGAACAGGCCGGCGGGACGGATGTAAAGGAAGGCCAGGGCCAGGACATAAGCAAACCACGGCGTGATGCCGCCACCGATCAGCGGGCCGATGTAGACCTCGGCGAGGTTCTCCGCCGCACCGACGATCAGCCCGCCGACAATCGCCCCGCCAATCGAGGTGAAACCACCGATGATCAACACCGGCAACGCCTTGAGCACCACCAGCGACAGGGAAAACTGCACCCCTTGTCGTGCCCCCCAGAGCAACCCGGCCACGAGTCCGACCACTCCGGCCACGGCCCAGACGATCTGCCAGATGCGGTTGAGGTTGATGCCGATGGACAGCGCGGCGGTGGTGTCATCTGCCACCGCCCGCAACGAGATGCCGATGCGGGTCTTGTTGAACAGCAGTGCCAGCACCGTCACCAGCACGATGGCCGCAGCGGCGGCGATCAGGTCGAACTGGCTGAACATCATCGCGCCAATGAACAGCGGCACGTCGTCGATGCCCAGGTCCAGCGCCCGGACCTGCGAGCCCATCAAGCCTTGCGCCAGGCCTTCGATGATGAAGGACAGGCCGAGCGTGGCCATGAACAGGGTGATCTGTGAGCGATTGACCAAGGGTCGCAGCACCAGCCGCTCGATCAACAGCGCGCCAACGATCATCACCAGCACTGTCAACAGCAGCGCCAGGGCAAACGGCACACCCTGATCGTGCAGGCTGACGAAAGTCAGCGCGGCGAACAACAGCATCGCGCCCTGGGCGAAATTGAACACACCGCTGGCCTTGTAGATCAGCACGAAGCCGATGGCGACCAGCGAATACAGGGTTCCAGCGAGCAAGCCGCCGAGCAGGGTTTCAACGAAGAACGTCATCAGTGCACCACTCCCAGATACGCCGCGATCACCTCAGGGTTGGCCTGCACCTGGGCAGGCGTGCCATCGCCAACCTTGCGCCCGTAGTCGAGTACCACCACATGGTCGGACAGGCCCATCACCACGCTCATGTCGTGTTCGATCAACACCACCGTGGCGCCAAGGTCACGGTTGATGTAGGCGATGAAACGGGCCATATCCTGTTTTTCCTCGGCGTTCATCCCGGCCATCGGCTCGTCGAGCAGCAATAGGCTCGGACCGGCGATCAGGGCGCGGCCCAGCTCGACGCGCTTTTGCAGGCCATAGGCGAGATTGCCCACCGGCACATCGCGTTGGGCTTGCAGTTCGAGGAATTCGAGGATGCCTTGGGCCTGCTGGCGAAACTGTTCGGCTTCAAGCCGGGCTCGCGGCAAACCCAATGCCTGCTCGATGAAGCTGCTGCGCAGGTGTCGCGACAGGCCGGTCAGGAGGTTGTCGATCACGCTCATTTTCTTGAACAGCGCGTTGTTCTGGAACGTTCGGCCTATGCCCCGGCGCGCAGCGCTCAAAGGATCGATGCGCTTGAAAGACTGCTGCTCGAACACGATCGAACCGGCATCGAAGCGGTACACGCCGTTGAGCACATTGAGCAACGAACTCTTGCCCGCCCCGTTGGGGCCGATCAACGCGCAGATCTCGCCACGGCGCACATCGAACGACAGGTCGTTGATCGCCTTGACGCCTTTGAAGGACAGGGAAATACCGCTGACTTGCAGGATGGAATCGGTCGAGATCATGCGATGTTCCGTTTGAATTCGGCGAGCCAGGCAGGCGTGGATTGCGCTTGCGCGGTGCGCGTGGCTTGCCAGATGAAGTGCAGGTTGTGAAAGCCCAGCAGGCGGCGGACGCGGGTCTTGATCAGGCGTTGCAGGGGCTTTTGCGGCTGGGCAATGGCCCAGTCGCACAGGCGGCGGCGCCAGGTGCCCGGTGACGCGAGGCGGCTTTCGATTTCCATGGCAAGCAGTTGCAGGCGCCCGGCGGAGAGCAGCAAGCCCGAAGGCGCCACTTCACGGCGATCACGACTGGCGCTGCCAGGGCTTTCCGGGAAAGCCAGGGTTTGCCCGACACCGAGCCATTGTTTGAACAATACCGCCAGGCCGTCCTGCCATTCGGTGCCCTCTTCGCTCCATAACTGTTCTGCGTTCACACCGAGGCGAAGCCGTTGCGGATGCTCTGTCGGGCCCAGCAGCTCGGCGAAGTCGAGCAACGACTGGCCCTGGTTGAGCCAGAGTTGCCGCGCCTGCCGTCCCTGCACAAAGGCGTGGCCAGGGCTGCTGCGCCACAGGACGTTGTGCAAGGCGGGAGCGTCGAGGTTGTCGGCGATGGCCAGCACCTCGCCGCCGATGTGCTGAGCCGCCAGGGCCAGCAGCAACAGGTTCGGCTCGAAGGCGCCGCTGACGGCCAGCCGCGAATCCTCATCGAATCCTTGCTGGCGCAAGCCATCGGCCAGGCGCTCGACATCGCGCAAGACATCGATCCAGCGCCAGGCAAACCATTGCCCGTGACGCTTGTGCCGCAGCGCTGGCTGCAAAGGACTGATTTGCGCCCAATGGCGCAATTGCTCCAGCGCCTTGGGTGCGCTGACCTGCCATTCCCTGGTATCCGCAATCGGCGGACGCTTGAGTTCGTGCACGCTCATGGGTTGACCTCCTGTTCATGGGTAATGTGGGAGCGAGCCTGCTCGCGAAGATGCCATGATCGTTCCCACGCTCTGCGTGGGAACGCCGCCATGGACGCTCTGCGTCCGCTCCTGATGCAGGGACGCGGAGCGTCCCGGGATGCATTCCCACGCAGAGCGTGGGAACGATCATCTACTCAGGCAGACACCACCTTTCTCTCCTGCTGCCGCAACCCCGCCAGATCGCGGTACCCGCTGCCCGGATGAATCTGCGGCAAGCGCGGTCCTTCACCGAACAACTTCTCGCGCAATGTCCCCGGCGCGTATTCGGTCTTGTACACACCGCGTTTCTGCAACTCCGGCACCAGCAACTCCACGGCATTGATGAACGTTTCGTGGGTCAGCGCATACGCCAGGTTGAAGCCATCCACATCCGTCTCCTCGACCCATTCCTGCAGCAGATCGGCAACGGTTTCCGGGCTCCCGACAAACAACGGGCCAAAGCCACCGATGCCCACCCAGTCGGCCAGTTCATTGGGGGTCCAGACCTTGTTCGGATTGGCCGTGGAGAACGCCTCCACCGCCGATTGAATGGCATTGGTGTGCACATGCTTGAGCGGTTCATCCGGGTTGAACTGACTGAAATCGATGCCCGTCCAGCCGGAAATCAACGCCATCGCGCCCTCATAACTGACCCAGCTCTTGTATTCCTCGAACTTGGCCTTGGCCTTGGCGTCGGTCTCGCCGAGGATCACCGTCTGCAGGTTGAAAATCAGGATCTTCGACGGATCACGCCCCGCCTGCGCTGCACGCTTGCGGATGTCGGCCACGGTTTTCTTCAGCAGCACTTTCGACGGTGCGGCGACGAACACACACTCGGCATGCTCGGCGGCGAACTGCTTGCCGCGACTTGACGCCCCCGCCTGATACAACACCGGAGTGCGTTGCGGCGAGGGCTCGCAGAGGTGAATCCCCGGTACCTGGAAGTGTTTGCCGACATGTTGGATCTCGTGGATTTTGCTCGGGTCGCTGAAGATCCGCCGCTCGCGATCGCGCAGGATCGCGCCCTCTTCCCAACTGCCCTCCCAGAGCTTGTAGCAAACCTGCAGGTACTCTTCGGCGAAGTCGTAGCGGGCGTCGTGTTCGGTCTGGGTTTTCTGCCCGAGGTTCTTCGCCCCGCTCTCCAGGTACGAGGTCACGATGTTCCAGCCAGCGCGGCCCTTGGTCAGGTGATCGAGGGTCGACAGGCGTCGGGCAAACGGGTACGGATGCTCGAACGACAGCGACGCGGTCAGGCCAAAGCCCAGGTGTTCGGTCACCAGCGCCATCGGCGGGATCAGTTGCAGCGGGTCGTTGACCGGCACCTGGGCCGCCTGGCGGATTGCCGCATCGCCGTTACCGTTATAGACGTCGTAGATGCCAAGCACATCGGCGATGAACAGGCCGTCGAACTTGCCGCGCTCGAGGATTTTCGCCAGATCTGTCCAGTATTCCAGGTCCTTGTACTGCCAGGAACGATCCCGCGGATGCGCCCACAACCCTGGCGACTGATGGCCGACGCAGTTCATGTCGAAAGCATTGAGACGGATTTCACGGGCCATCAAACGGCTCCCTTGGTTGATGTGTGCAAGCTGGGCGGGTGAATGCCGTTGAGGCGAAAGTTGCCGATGAGGTGGAGCTTGCCGCGCAGCGGATCGTGCAGCGAGCCCGGCAACGCGGTGCGCTGCCCCGTGAGTTCGAATTCGGCGTTGCTGGCTGTGCTCAATGCCTCGGCACTGGCCAGACGGGATTCGGCTTCGGCGATGCTGACTTCGATGTCGTCAGTGCCACTGGCGAGAAATTCTTCAGCGCGTTCCAGCAGCGCAGCGGCCACTTCGATGCGGATGTGCACATCGCCAAGGCGGCTGATCACCAGAGGCTCATCAGTTGCCTGGTTGTGCTGGCGGACGAAACGCAAGGTCGCATCGAGCAGGCTACGCGCGTTGTGCAGGTCATGCCGGCTGTTGGCCAGGGGTTGCCCGGCGGCAATCGGTTGGGTCAAGGCGTTCATGGTGGACTCCTCAGTTCCAGGCGTGGCGCGCAGGCTTTACGCCGTTGAGCAGGTAGTTGCCGATCAAGTGGAATTTCCAGCGCGCCGGGTCGTGCAGCGTATGGGTGCGGGCGTTGCGCCAGTGACGGTCGAGGTTGTATTTGCCGAGCACCGAGCGGGTACCGGCCAGTTCGAAGAGCTTGCTGCTGGTGAGCAAGGCGATTTCGGCGGACAGCACCTTGGCCTGGGCGACCACCACCGAGGCGTGCGCCACCGTGTCTTCATTGGCGTCGAGCAGCGCGGCGTCAATGGCCTGGCCGGCCTTTTTCAGGATCGCTTCGCTACCCCGCACACGCCATTCGAGATCGCCGATGGCGGCAATGCTGAACGGGTCCTGCCAGCCGTGGTCCTGGCCGCTGTCGATCCATGGCCGCGCTTCACGGGCGTAGCGCTTGGTTTCTTCCAGGGCACCCACGGCGATACCGGTGTCCACGGCGGCCTGGATGATTTGTGAGATCGGGCCGTCGGCGGTTGGCTCATCGAAGGCTTTGTGGGCCGGGATCACCGCGCTGAGCGGGACCTGCACCGCGTTCAGGGTCACGCCACCGCTGGCGGTGGTGCGCTGGCCGAATCCGTCCCAACTGTCGATCACCGTCAAACCGGGATTGTCACGCTCGATGAAGGCGATGAACGCCTGGTTCTGTTCGTTGACCGCCACCGCCGGCACGATGTGCGCAAACAGCGCGCCGGTGCAGTAGAACTTCTCGCCGTCGATTTGCGCGGTGTCGTCGTTGAAGTGAATACGGGTTTCAAAAGCCCCGGCGTGTTTGCTTTTCGATTCCGAGAAGGCGTTGCCGAAGCGGTAACCCTGCAGCACTTTGCCGAAGTAGTACTGCTTCTGCTCTTCGCTGGCGGTTTGCACCAGGATGTCGAGCACGCCAAGGTGGTTTTGCGGGATCTGGCCCAGGGAAGAATCAGCGGCGGAAATGATCTTGATCACTTCGGCGACGGTCACATAAGACACTCCGGCGCCACCGTAGGCTTTTGGCACGGTGATGCCCCAGAGGCCGCTAGCGGAGAACTCGTCGAGCTCGGCAACCGGCAGACGTCGTTCGCGATCGCGCACGCTGGCTTCGACGGCGAATCGCGCCGCGAGCTTGTGGGCGATGGCAATCGCTTCCGCATCCGAGCGGATCACATGGGCAGGGCTCACACTGGCCGAGCGGGGGGATTGGGCTGAGGCTGTCATGGGCCGACTCCGGGTTCTGGGTGAATGCACCAGAGCTATTGCAGGAGTCGTGCCTGAATTTAAATTCGTTATTTATCAAAATCTTAACGAATTATTAGAGAAAAGCTTTTAGCTTCAGAACAGCAAAATGTTTATCCAGTGTTGACCGGCCAACAGTTCAGATCACCACATTGCGCACAAAGCGCACCGCGACTTCTCCCTCGTTGCGATAGGAATGCGGCTGGTTGCTGGCGAACATGAAGAACTCGCCGGCGGCGATCTTGTGCGGCACCTCGCCGACCATCACCGTCAGGCAGCCTTCGAACACGTAGAACTGTTCGCTCCAGCCTTCGGCGTCAGGCTCCGACGGATAATGCTCGCCCGGCTCCAGGCGCCATTCCCAGAGTTCGACTTCACGGGTGGCATTGGCCTTGGCCAGCAGCACCGCCTTGCTACCGGGGATCGTTCCGGCCCAGGCGAGTTCGTTGATGCGGCTATGGTCGCGCACATCGGGGGCCTGGATCAGGTCGCTGAAGGCCACGTCCAACGCTTCGGCGACACGGTCGAGGGTGGTCAGGCTAACGTTCTTTTCGCCGGCCTCGATCGCCACCAGCATCCGGCGACTGACACCGGATTTTTCCGCCAACGCGGTCTGGCTCATATCGGCGGCATGGCGCAACCGCCGAATGTTCTGGCTGACGTGTTGCAGGACCGAAGCCCGGGGCGAGGAATCTTTGTGCACTATATTGCTCACTTGATGGTGTTGCGCAGTATACTGCCCAACTTCGGGCGCATTGTGCGTCCCCCTCAAACAGTGTGCAAGATCATGACGTCGGTGAACTCCTCCCAGGCTCCCTCCCGTTTCCTGCGACTCAGCAAGGCCGAGTGCGTGCTGGTGTTGATCACCATGGTCTGGGGCGGGACCTTTCTGCTGGTCCAGCATGCGATGACCGTCAGTGGCCCGATGTTTTTCGTCGGCCTGCGCTTTGCCGCCGCCGCGATCATCGTCGCGCTGTTCTCCTGGCGCAGCCTGCGGGACCTGACCTTGTTTGAATTGAAGGCCGGCGCCTTCATCGGCGTGGCGATCATGCTCGGCTACGGCCTGCAGACGGTCGGGCTGCAAAGCATTCCCAGCAGCCAGTCGGCGTTCATTACCGCGCTGTACGTGCCCTTCGTGCCGTTGCTGCAATGGCTGGTACTGGGGCGTCGTCCGGGGCTGATGCCAAGTATTGGCATCATGCTGGCATTTACCGGGTTGATGCTGCTGTCGGGCCCTTCCGGCGCGGCATTGAACTTCAGCCCCGGTGAAATCGCTACCTTGATCAGCGCCATTGCCATTGCGGCGGAGATCATCCTGATCAGCAACTTTGCCGGCCAGGTCGATGTGAAACGGGTGACCGTGGTGCAATTGGCGGTCACGTCGCTGCTGTCGTTCCTGATGGTGGTGCCGACCCAGGAACACATTCCTGATTTCTCCTGGTTGCTGTTGTGCAGTGCCCTTGGGCTGGGCGCGGCGAGTGCGGCGATCCAGGTGGCGATGAACTGGGCGCAGAAGAGTGTTTCGCCAACCCGCGCGACCTTGATCTATGCCGGTGAGCCGGTGTGGGCCGGGATTGTCGGGCGGATCGCCGGGGAGCGACTGCCGGCGATTGCGCTGGTGGGGGCGGGATTGATCGTGGCGGCGGTGATTGTCAGCGAGTTGAAAACCAAGGGTAAGGCCGCTGTGGCTGAGGAAGCGTTGGAGCGGGAAACCCAGGGTTAACCGCAAAATCTGCAACGTCTGGAAGATAGCTTTCGCGAGCAGGCTCGCTCCCACAGTTGAAATGCATTCTCCTGTGGGAGCGAGCCTGCTCGCGAAGAGGCCGGACCTGCTGAACGCAGGCCTTCGAAACAATGTGAAGCAAGACTTTTCCGTCTACCTTGTAGGATTCTGCGACAGCTTGGCGTTTGGCGATCCGGGAACTGGCACGTATGATGCTTCACAAACTTCCGCAGATTAGAAGCCTATGTCCCTGATAGTTCTACTGCTTCTGCCTTTCATAGGCAGCTGTCTGGCAGCGGTGCTGCCTCACAACGCGCGTAATACCGAATCGTTATTGGCTGGCCTGGTCGCTTTGATCGGCACCGTCCAGGTCGCCCTGCTGTACCCGCAAATCGCCCATGGCGGCGTGATCCGCGAAGAATTCCTTTGGCTGCCCAGCCTTGGCCTGAACTTTGTCCTGCGCATGGACGGTTTCGCCTGGCTGTTCTCGATGCTGGTGCTGGGCATCGGCACGCTGGTGTCGCTGTACGCCCGCTACTACATGTCGCCGGACGATCCGGTACCGCGTTTCTTCGCGTTTTTCCTGGCGTTCATGGGTGCCATGCTCGGGCTGGTGATCTCCGGCAACCTCATCCAGATCGTGTTTTTCTGGGAGCTGACCAGCCTCTTCTCGTTCCTGTTGATCGGCTATTGGCACCACCGCGCCGACGCGCGACGCGGTGCTTATATGGCGCTGATGGTCACCGGTGCGGGCGGCTTGTGCCTTTTGGCGGGGGTCATGCTGCTTGGCCATGTGGTCGGCAGCTATGACCTGGACAAGGTCCTGGCCGCCGGCGAGCTGATTCGTGCTCATGCCCTCTACCCTATCCTGCTGCCCCTGATCCTGATCGGCGCGCTAAGCAAAAGCGCGCAATTCCCCTTCCACTTCTGGCTGCCCCACGCCATGGCCGCGCCGACACCGGTTTCGGCCTATCTGCACTCGGCAACGATGGTCAAGGCCGGGGTGTTCCTGCTGGCTCGCCTGTGGCCGTCGCTCTCGGGCAGTGAAGAATGGTTCTACATCGTCAGTGGTGCCGGCGCCGCCACCCTGCTGCTCGGCGCGTATTGCGCGATGTTCCAGAACGACCTCAAGGGCCTGCTGGCGTACTCGACCATCAGCCACCTGGGCCTGATCACCCTGCTGCTGGGCCTGAACAGCCCGCTGGCCGCCGTAGCCGCGGTGTTCCACATCCTCAACCACGCCACGTTCAAGGCCTCGCTGTTCATGGCGGCCGGCATCATTGACCACGAAAGCGGCACCCGCGACATCCGCCGGCTCAACGGCCTGTTCAAGCTGATTCCGTTCACCGCGACCCTGGCCATGGTCGCCAGCGCCTCCATGGCCGGCGTGCCGCTGCTCAACGGCTTCCTGTCCAAGGAGATGTTCTTCGCCGAGACCGTGTTCATCAACGCCACGGCCTGGATCGAAGCCACCCTGCCGATCGTCGCGACCATCGCCGGGACCTTCAGCGTCGCCTATTCCCTGCGTTTCACCGTTGACGTGTTCTTCGGCCCGACCGCTACCGACCTGCCCCACACCCCGCACGAGCCGCCGCGCTGGATGCGCGCGCCGGTCGAGCTGCTGGTGTTCACCTGCCTGGTGGTGGGGATCTTCCCGGCGCAAGTGGTCGGCCCGTTGCTCGCCGCTGCCGCGCAACCGGTCGTGGGCGGCACCTTGCCCGAGTACAGCCTGGCGATCTGGCACGGCTTGAACGCGCCGATGATCATGAGCCTGATCGCCATGTCCGGCGGCATCGCGCTGTACCTGCTATTGCGCAAGCAGCTCAAGCTCGGTCGCTTCCATTACCCGCCGCTGATTGGCCGCTTCAATGGCAAGCGCCTGTTCGAACGCAGCCTGGTGCTGATGATGCGCCTGGCCCGACGCCTGGAACCGCTGATCAATACCCGGCGCCTGCAGATGCAATTGTTCCTGATGGTGCTCGCCGCGGTCCTGGCCGGGTTGATCCCGATGTTGCACAGCAGCCTGCACTGGGGCGACCGACCGAAAATCCCGGGCTCGATCGTGTTCGTCATCCTCTGGCTGCTGGCGATTGCCTGCGCCCTCGGCGCCGCATACCAGGCCAAGTACCATCGTCTGGCCGCCCTGACCATGGTCAGCGTCTGCGGCCTGATGACCTGCGTGACCTTCGTCTGGTTCTCGGCCCCGGACCTGGCGTTGACGCAACTGGTGGTCGAAGTGGTGACCACGGTGTTGATCCTGCTGGGCCTGCGCTGGCTGCCACGGCGAATCGAAGAGGTTTCGCCGCTGCCGAGCAGCCTGCGCAGGGCGCGCATCCGCCGCATCCGCGACTTGCTGCTGTCGGCGGTAGTCGGCGGTGGCATGGCGTTGCTGGCCTACGCGATGCTGACCCGCCAGACGCCGAACGACATTTCTTCGTTCTACCTCAGCCGCGCCCTGCCCGAAGGCGGCGGCAGCAACGTGGTCAACGTGATGCTCGTGGACTTCCGCGGCTTCGACACCCTCGGCGAAATCACCGTGCTGGCGGCCGTGGCGCTTACCGTGTTCGCCCTGCTGCGACGCTTCCGTCCGCCGAAGGAAAGCCTGCAGTTGCCGGCCCAGCAGCGCCTGCTCGCGCCGGACGTGGTCACCGACCTGGTCAACCCGCGTCACGCCAGCGACACCGCGCTCGGCTTCATGATGGTCCCGGCGGTGCTGGTGCGCCTGCTGCTGCCAATTGCGCTGGTGGTCTCGTTCTACCTGTTCATGCGCGGGCACAACCAGCCGGGCGGCGGCTTTGTCGCGGGCCTGGTGATGTCGGTGGCGTTCATCCTGCAGTACATGGTCGCCGGCACCCAGTGGGTCGAAGCGCAAATGAGCCTGCGGCCGCTGCGCTGGATGGGCGTCGGCCTGCTGTTCGCCACCGTCACCGGCCTGGGCGCGATGGTCGTCGGCTATCCGTTCCTGACCACCCATACCTGGCATTTCGACCTGCCGCTGCTGGGCGACATTCACCTGGCCAGTGCGCTGTTCTTTGATGTCGGCGTGTACGCCGTGGTGGTCGGTTCGACGCTGTTGATCCTGACCGCCCTCGCCCACCAATCGGTGCGGGGTCACAAGACCGCGGCCCAGCCCAAACTTGTCGTCATCAAGGAGGCTGTCTGATGGAAGAAGTCATCGCCATCGCCATCGGCGTCCTGGCCGCGTCCGGCGTCTGGCTGATCCTGCGTCCGCGGACGTTCCAGGTGGTCATGGGCCTGTGCCTGCTGTCGTACGGTGTCAACCTGTTCATCTTCAGCATGGGCAGCCTGTTCATCGGCAAGGAACCGATCATCAAGGACGGCGTGCCCCAGGATCTGCTGCACTACACCGACCCGCTGCCGCAAGCACTGGTACTCACCGCCATCGTCATCAGCTTCGCCATGACCGCACTGTTCCTGGTGGTCTTGCTGGCTTCGCGCGGCCTGACCGGCACCGACCATGTGGATGGCCGGGAGCCTAAAGAATGAATCCGATGTCGCACCTGATCGCCGCCCCCATCCTGCTGCCGCTGCTGACCGCCGCGATCATGCTGATGCTCGGCGAGAAGCACCGCCCGCTCAAAGCCAAGATCAACCTGTTCTCCAGCCTGCTGGGGCTGGGTATTTCAGTGCTGCTGTTGCAATGGACGCAAACCACCGGCATCGCCGGTTCCATTGGCGTGTATCTGCCGGGCAACTGGCAGGTGCCGTTCGGCCTGGTGCTGGTGGTCGATCGCCTGTCGGCGCTGATGCTGGTGCTGACCGGCATTATCGGCGTCTGTGCGCTGCTGTTCGCCATGGCGCGCTGGGACAGCGCCGGTTCGAGCTTCCACGCGCTGTTCCAGATCCAGCTGATGGGCCTGTACGGCGCCTTCCTGACGGCGGACCTGTTCAACCTGTTCGTGTTTTTCGAAGTGCTGCTGGCCGCGTCCTATGGCTTGATGCTGCACGGGTCGGGCCGGGCGCGGGTGTCGTCGGGGCTGCATTACATCTCGATCAACCTGCTGGCCTCGACCCTGTTCCTGATTGGCGCGGCGCTGATCTACGGCGTCACCGGCACCCTGAACATGGCCGACCTGGCGCTGAAGATCCCGCTGGTGCCCGAAGCCGATCGCGGCCTGTTGCATGCAGGCGCGGGCATCCTGGCGGTGGCGTTCCTGGCCAAGGCCGGGATGTGGCCGCTGAATTTCTGGCTGGTGCCGGCGTACTCCTCGGCCAGCGCGCCGGTGGCGGCGATGTTTGCGATCATGACCAAGGTCGGCATCTACACCTTGCTGCGCCTGTGGACCCTGCTGTTTTCCGGTCAGGCCGGCGCCTCGGCGTACTTCGGTGGCGACTGGCTGATCTACGGCGGTATGGCCACCATCGTTTGCGCGGCAGTGGCGATCCTCGCGGCCCAACGCCTGGAGCGCATGGCCAGCCTGAGCATCCTGGTGTCGGCGGGGATCCTGCTGGCGGCGATCGGCTTCGGCCAGCCCAACCTGATCGCTGCGGCACTGTTCTATGTGGTCAGCTCGACCCTGGCGCTGAGCGCGCTGTTCCTGCTGGCGGAGTTGATCGAACGCTCGCGCTCGGCCAACGAAATGCCCCTGGAGGATGAAAACGAGATGCTGCCTCGGCCGCTGGAATCGTTGTATCCGGTCAAGGGCATCAACCTCGACGACGACCAGAAAGCCGTGGTCGGCCAAGTGATTCCCTGGACCATGGCGTTCCTCGGCTTGAGCTTCATCGCCTGCGCCCTGCTGATCATCGGCATGCCACCGCTTTCCGGGTTCATCGGCAAGCTCAGCCTGCTCAGCGCCCTGCTCAACCCGATGGGTCTGGGCAACGCCGGCGACGCACCGGTATCGAATGCCGCGTGGGGCTTGCTGACGCTGCTGATCCTCTCGGGGATGGCGTCGTTGATCGCCTTTGCCCGTGTCGGCGTCCAGCGTTTCTGGACACCGGCAGAACGCCCCTCGCCTGCGCTGCGGCGCCTGGAATGCGTACCGATTTTTGCGCTGTTGGGCTTGTGCATCCTGCTCACGCTCAAGGCCGAACCGCTGCTGCGCTACACCCAAGCGGCCGCCAACGCCTTGAACAACCCGCAGCAGTATGTGATGGCCGTGCTCGGCACCCGCGTAGTGCCAGGCCCGCAGGCCAGTGCAGCGCTGCTGGAGGTGCAACCATGAAGCGCCTGCTACCTGCGCCATGGCTGTCGCTGGCCCTGTGCCTGTTGTGGTTGCTGCTGAACCTGTCGCTCAGCCCCGGCAACCTGTTGCTGGGCGCCCTGCTGGGGTTTTGCGCGCCTTTAATGATGCGCAAGCTGCGCCCGCTGCCGATTCGCATTCGGCGGCCCGGGGTGATTCTGCGTCTGTTCCTGCTGGTCGGTCGCGATGTGCTGGCGTCCAACCTGGCGGTCGCCTTTGGTGTGCTCAATGCTCGCCGCCGGCCGCCACGCTCAGGGTTCGTCAAGGTGCCGCTGGACCTGCGCGACGCAAATGGCCTGGCCGCGCTGTCGATGATCTGCACGGTGGTCCCCGGCACCGTCTGGTCGGAACTGGCGCTGGACCGCAGCATCCTGCTGCTGCACGTCTTCGACCTGGATGACGAAGCGCTGTTCATCCAGCACTTCAAGGCAGCCTACGAGCGCCCGTTGATGGAGATCTTCGAATGAGCAGCTTGCTGTCCAACGCCATCCTGCTAAGCCTGTTCCTGTTTTGCGTGGCGATGATCCTGACCCTGATCCGCCTGTTCAAGGGCCCATCGGCCCAGGACCGGGTCCTGGCCCTGGATTACCTGTACATCGTGGCGATGCTGATGATGCTGACGCTGGGCATTCGCTATGCCAGTGACACTTACTTCGAGGCGGCGTTGCTGATCGCGCTGTTTGGCTTCGTCGGTTCGTTCGCCCTGGCGAAATTCCTCCTGCGCGGCGAGGTGATCGAATGAGTGCGCCATTATCCTTGTGGGTGGAAATACCCGTGGCCATCCTGCTGGTGCTCGGCAGCCTGTTTGCCCTCATTGGCGCCACTGGCCTGTTGCGGATGAAGGATTACTTCCAGCGCATGCACCCACCGGCCCTGGCCTCGACGCTGGGCGCATGGTGCGTGGCCCTGGCCTCGATCATCTTCTTTTCGGCGCTCAAGTCCGGGCCGGTTTTGCATGCGTGGCTGATACCGATACTGCTGGCGATCACGGTACCGGTGACCACCTTGCTGTTGGCCCGGGCGGCGTTGTTTCGTAAACGCATGGCGGGGGATGATGTGCCGGCGGAGGTTTCTAGTCGGCGTACGGAGAGTGGGGGCTGATTGAAAGATCGCAGTCTGCGTTGATGGAGTACATTCCATTCCTGCGGTAACGGCCACTTATGGTTTCGCCCTTACGGCGAGTCACTTGGAAAAGCCCCAAGTAACCAAGGGCTCTTGCCCCTGACGTTCGGTGCCTCG